>JANLUJ010000305.1:0-14924 GCA_031363425.1 Pirellula sp. | reverse complement strand
CGAATCGAAGACTTGATAGCAACTGCAAGTCACACCTGCCGAGTGCGACCTTGAGTTGGTTTGAAGTGTGACAGAATTCCCATTCAGATCTACGATTCACCCTTGCATCAATGGTTGCAAAGCTACGATACAATTGCACATGTCACAATTGTCCTTGTCGTGGAGTCGAATCTAGGCTTTGGCGCCAATTTCCATTTACGTTCATGTACTTTCTAGGTGTAACATGCAGCAGGTCAAAATATTCAAAAGTGTCGACACCGAGTTAGGGGACATGGAAAGTCAAATAAATAGCTGGATTGCGGAGAGCAAAGCAAAAGTTGTTTCCATATACGGTAATATCTCCCCGCAAGCTGGGAAACATGGGCCGCAGGGTTCCTTTAGCGCAGCTGATGTTTTTGTGATTGTACTTTACGAAGTCTAGATGGAAATGGCCACAATGGTACGAGTTTTAGTGCTTGGAGCGCATCCCGACGATGCCGAGTTTTTCGCAGGTGGGCTGCTTGCAGCACATCAACAAGTCGGCTCAACGATTCGGCTGGTAAGTGTGACGAATGGGCAATCTGGCCATCAGTCTGTCCCGAGCCACGAGCTGATTCTTAGACGAAGAGCCGAAGCGGCCAAAGCCGGTCGAACGATTGGCGCAAACTACGTGACATGGGATTTTCCCGATGGTTCTTTGCAGGCGACTCTTGAGTTGCGCCTTGCAATCATCCGAGAGATACGTACTTTTCAGCCCAACTTGGTTTTGACTCACCGACCGTTCGATTACCACCCGGATCATCGGGCTGTAGGCCAAGCGGTTCAGGACGCTTCCTATATGGTTCTGGTTCCCAAGATTCTACCGGAAGTGGTACCCCCAAGAGTTGAACCGATTGTGGCATACATGAATGACTTGTTTACTCGTCCCTGCCCGTTCCGAGCCGATGTCACGTTAGATGTTTCGGAGTATTTCAATACAATAATGCAAATGTTTGATTGTCATGAGTCACAGTTTTACGAATGGCTTCCATGGATCGAAGGCGTCTTGGATTCGGTGCCGAGTGAGTCGGAAGCCCGACGCCAATGGCTTGCGAACTGGTATCTCGAAAAAACCAAAGGACGAATCGAACGATTTTGGAAATCCCAGTGGGGACCAACTCCCAGACTCGTCGAGGCCTACGAGATATCAGAATATGCGGGCAAGCCTTCGGCCCAGACACTACGCCCGCTATTTCCGGACGGACTGACATAGGTCAGTCAGAAAAAAGGTGTCAAGTTAAGTCAGAAAAAAGGTGTCAGGAACCGTTTATTGACATTTGCACTTGAGTTAGCTTTGTTGGCTCCATCATGGGGAGACCAAAGCGAGCAGCAGATGGCGGACTCCGGCCATGAGGCGGACATTGGAGCTGCAAGAGTGTGTGCTCAGTCAATGCGACAAGAATGTTCGCAAAAGTTTCAGCGATTTGTGACAGCGAGGAACCCAGAGCATCGAGGACCAGCGTCTCGGAGATCCGCTGCTACATAGGCGAAGGGCCAAGGTTTTTCCGCGAATCGTCCCGTTTGCTTAAGTACATTCAGGTTCAATCTTCGCTCCTCTGTTAATCTGTAGCGGCGATCCGATTCCCGTTCTATAATCTGAGCCGTGAGAAAAAAGATGAAAGTGGCAAGCTATCCGGTTGGGAAAAAGCACATCCTTTTCCTGTGTTTGCTACTGGGGTTTGGTGCTGCGAGTTCGGTCCAGATTTTGGCCATCCAGTCGCCTGCTTCTGGTCCGGTGAAAGAAAAAGATCCCAAGCAGGTTCAAGTCGAAGCATTGCAAGCCGAAGCGGAACAGATTTTTGCGAACAAGGCATGGGGACAAGCCAACGCGATTTGTCAACAAATTCTTGCCATCAATGATAAATCGGTGGCGGCAAACGTCATCCGTGGGCGAGCGCTTTTGGGCAAAGGGGATTTTGCAGCTGCCGTCACCGAGTTTGACGCTGGCCTAGAACTTCCGCAGCGCGATGAGTATGCGCTGGTTTCCCGTGCCGACGCCTATGCCTTTCGATCGCGTGCATTGTACGAGCAAGGGATGTTCTTAAAGGCGATCAATAGCGCTTATCTTGGAACGCTCGAAAAATCCGAACACATCGGATGCCATTTCAATCGAGCTCGAGCTTACATCGCCAGAGCCGAGTTCGATCGATCGATCAACAGCCTAAACCGCGTCATCCAAATCGATCCCAAGAACTCAGAAGCTTACAGTTTGCGCGGGCATGTCTACACGCTCAAGCAGAACTACGACCAATCGATCGCTGATCAAAAGAAGGCCATCGAACTTGATGCGAAAAACGCGTTGGCTTACGAACGTTGCGCAGTTGCCTACTTGGCCAAAAAAGACCCCGCATCTGCGAAGAAGGATTTGGAGGCCGCGTTCAATATCGACCCCAACCTTCCCGAAGCCCTTTGCGACCGAGCCGTAGTCTTCGCCTCGAACAAGGACTACGTTCGAGCCAATGCTGATCTCGATGCCGCACTCAACGTGAATCCGCGAAATGCGCAGGCTCATTTCATTCGAAGCAAGATCTTTAAAGTGCAAGGGAACAATGCCAGTGCACTTAAGTCGTTGGACTTAGCTATTGCAGCAGGCGAAGACCCGAATGTCTATTGCGAACGTGGTAATCTGCTTTTGGAACAAAAAGAAGAAGAAAAAGCGTTGAGCGATTTCAGCCGAGCGGTCGAACTCAGTCCCAACATGGTGGCTGCTTACCAAGGCCGATACAAGGCCAACAAAAGGCTCGGGAATGCCGAGCAAATGCAAGAAGACTTGCTCAAAGCCAAAGAGCTTACTCCCGCCAAGCCCGAGGAAAAAAAGAAGGGTGAGAAGAAGATTGACCCACCCATTCCCAAGTTCGTGGTCAAACCAAAACCTGTTGATCCAGCCAAGCTATCGCAAACTTTGGCTTCTGCCAAAAAAATCGACAGCTTGGTGAATGCCAACTACGCGAAATACAGGACAAAACCCAACAATTCATTAAATGACTATCAGTTTGTACGCCGAGTTTATTTGGACGCCACAGGCTCCATCCCAAACTTGCGAGACCTCAACAAGTTCATGATCTCGGCCGATCCTGACAAACGCTCCAAACTGATCGACGAGCTTTTGAGCAGTGGCGGCTACGCTAGTCACTACTTTAACTATTGGGTCGACATTCTCCGATATAGAGACTCGCTGAACAACAGTGTTCGAGGCGAACCATACCGACAATGGATCAAACAGTCGCTTGCCGAGAACAAGACATGGAATCGAATGACCTACGAAATGCTCAGTGCAGAAGGGCTCGTTTGGGATAACCCTGCCTCCGGTTACATGCAACGCGATCCGGATATGCCTCTGGACATTATGAACAATACCGTTCGGATTTTCCTTGGAACCCGAATCGGTTGCGCTCAGTGCCACAACCATCCATTTGATCGTTGGACCCAAAAAGAGTTCTACGAAATGGCGGCCTTTACCTTCGGCACAAAAAACTCCACGCACGGTGGTGACAAGCGATTCTTCTCCGAGGACCCAGCCATCCGTCTACGTGTCGAATACGAAAAGATCGAACAAGAGGAAGAAGATCGCCGAAACAACGGATATGTTTTCGATCGCATGATCAACATGAACATGATGATTCTGAATGATGATCTCAATGCCAAGATTCGGTTACCAAAGGACTACGCCTACGACGATGCGAAACCCGGCACAGTAGTCGAACCAAAGTCGATTTTTGGAAAACCCGTAGAAATCAAGAAAGGCGAAGCGCCTCGCAAAGCCTTTGCTCGCTGGCTTGTCTCCAAAGACAATCCACGCTTCGCAAAAACGATTGCCAATCGCCTCTGGAAGAAACAATTTGGCGTAGGGCAAATCGAACCTGTCGATGACATGATGGACTCCACCGTGGCTGAGAACCCAGCTTTGATGGACTTCCTCGAGTCGGAAATGAAGAGACTCGGTTTCGATATGAAAGAGTACATTCGAATCCTCATGCATACGGAAGTTTACCAACGCGAAGCCAGTGGGACGGAGCTAGTCTCCGAGGCGCCATATCACTTCCCTGGCCCGGTGCTACGACGAATGACTGCTGAACAAGTGTGGGATTCGTTCCTGACCCTCACCGCAGATTCGATCGAGTACCGAGAGCAACCCGCTAACCTTCGAACTAAAGCGGTTAAGTTGGATCTGGCCAAGGCGAAGGCCATCGAAGTTGTCCGCGCCCACCGAGAAAGTGGAAAAGTCGACGATCAAGCGAACGCCAACAAGAACAAATTTCAGTTCAAAGGCCAGTTCATTGCCCCTGCGTCGGAGCTGCCGTCTCCGCTGCCACCAAATCACTTCATTCGCCTTTTCGGTCAGTCGGATCGCGAATTGATTTCGAATTCCAACCAGTCAGGCTCGGTGCCTCAGATCCTGATGATGTTCAATGGGCCGATGTCCCACAAGCTTCTTGAAAAGGATTCGACCATTTACAACGGCATCGTCCGCAAAAAGACGATCCAGGATGGGATACGAACCGTTTTCCTGACTATCTTGAACCGTCCGCCCGATGCAGAAGAAATGGCGTTGGCTGTTGGTGAAGTTAAAGAAGATGGACCCGTCGGTTATGGTAACGTGGTATGGTCCCTTTTGAACACCTGTGAATTCCTCTTCATTCAGTAAGGATGGAATCAGTATGCAAGATTCAGTACGCATGTTGAATTTGCAAGATCGACGTCGCTTTTTAGGCTCGGCTGCGTTTGCTTCGCTGGGAGTCAGTCTCTTCCCGCGCCTGGACAACGCGGTGGTCGCTGCTGAAAAATCGAGACTAGGTAAAGCCAAGAGAATCATCTATCTGTTCATGGCTGGCGGAATGAGTCACATCGATACGTTCGACTTGAAGCCTGGGCATGAGAATCAAGGATCAACGAAAGGGATCGCGACCTCGGTCCCCGGTTGTCAGATCAGCCAACACTTGCCCGTGCTCGCCTCTCAATTTGACAAGATGGCGGTGATTCGCTCCATGAACACTCAGACCGGTGACCATGAGGCGGGCGAATACCTGATGAGAACCAGCTACGAAGCGATCGCAACGGAACGTCACCCATCTATTGGCCCCTGGATCCAAAAGCTCTTGGGCCGAAAGAGCAAGTCGCTGCCGGACACAGTCATGATCAGCCCATCTGTGCAGCATCCTGGGCCTGGCTTCTTCGATCCCTCGATGAGTCCACTGCCGATCGCTGATCCAAATCGCGGTCTCGAAAACACCAAACCACCGTCGTACTTGACCGACAAGTCGTTTGATAAGCGTATCGAATTGATCAATCGATTCGATAGCAAATTCCAAAAGAAGTATAAAGACCATGGTGTTAAGACTTATACCGATCTTTATTCCGAGGCCACAGCGTTGCTAGCCAGCGACGAATTAATTGCATTTGACCTCAATAAAGAGAAGAACGAAGATCGCGATCAATATGGTCGGGACCCGTTTGGTCAAGGTTGCCTTTTGGCTCGACGTTTGATTGAGAATAACGTTCGCTGTGTGGAAGTGACATGTGGCGGTTGGGACATGCACACGGCGATTTTCAATGGGAACACGCTTCCAGCACGTGCGGCCATTATGGACAAAGCTGTTGGAAATTTGATCAGGGATTTGTCGGAACGAGGACTGTTGCAGGACACGCTAATCGTATTGACAACGGAGTTTGGTCGATCACCGGAAATCAACTACAACGTCGGCCGCGATCACCACCCGGCTGTGTTTTCCTCGATGCTAGCTGGCGCGGGCGTTCGCGGTGGTCAGTTTCATGGGGCTTCGGATGCAGCCGGATTCAGTGTCGATAAAGATGGCGTGTCACCGGCCGACTTCAACGCGACGATCGCGCATTTGTTGGGGTTGTCGTTGGACGAAATCGTCATTTCGCCTACTGGTCGCCCCTTCAAAGTTGCCAACGAAGGCAGACCGATCTCCGCGATCCTAAGTTAGAACATGGTTTATTTAACCACCATCCGCTGCTTCATAGATACGCTGCCAAGTAGGTCTGCTGCTACGTAGGTCTGCATCTCCGAGGCGGACATGGGAGCATCAACAACCTACGCTCATTCAGCTCGGCAAGAATGTTCGCAAAAGGGGTCAAATGTTCGCAAAAGGGGTCAGGCCTCTTTGAAGGGTTTCGCGACCGGGAATCGAACTCTTTTCCGTCCCCGCGGACGCATTGCGTCAGAAAAAAGGTGCGTCAGAAAAAAGGGGTTGGGGTGCGTCGGCGTAAGCCGGAGAAAGATAGCGAATGAAAGAGTCGTACGACGTAAGGCCTAGCCAGTCGCCTTGGCCTCGATTAATGTGATCGCAACCAGCTGACGCCGTCGTCCACATCTCCTGGCCCTACTAACCGATCAATAAACGCAATTCCCATGACACCGGAGGGCGTGTTCGAGGATGAAACAGGGATCCACCAAGACGGTGATAACGAAAGATCTTGGCCTTCTTCCACATCAACATTCCACCAACCAGAGTCCGGGAAAGACCATTTTTTTAAGCCACGACTTGATCAGGCCCGTGAATTGCGCCGCTATTTCGTCAGATGAATGGAAAGTCATGGCGTACCTCGTTAGACACAATCGAACGAATTCGGCGCGACAGTTTATTAATCAACCCAGGTTTTGAGTCGCACCCGGCAGGTGCGACCTACGGTGCGACCTACGGTGCGACCTACTATAATCGTCGAAAGCAGCAAGCTGCAACGAAACAAATCGAAGGAGCTTATCGTAACCACAAATAGCATGCCGATTCAAGCTCGTCTTCGTCCCGATCTACATTGGAGTGCCTATGCAAACGATCGCCCTGACTTGTGGGTTGCTAAAGATCCTCTCTCTCGAGAGTTCTATTTCTTTAGTTCCATTGAAAAAGCGATTGCTATAGGCCTTGATGGCAATCATTCGGTGGACGAAATCGTCAACAAGTGTCGTCGCGTCGAAGCAGCGGTCAATGCCGAGTTTGTATTCAACTTAGTCCGACGGCTCGATCAAGCGTCGTTGCTTCTTCATCGCAAATGGAGTCCTTCGAATCCGAAAGAGATCACGCTTTCAACTCGATTTTTGGCCGCAGCCAATTCATTGTTCGCCTGCCGTATTCCATTGCTCAATCCATCGCGAGCCATCAACGCCTTGGAACCGATTGGGAAAGTGTTTTTTAGCCGATGGTCGCTGTGGGCAATTTTCGTGGCTTTGTTGGGCTGTATTTTGATGCTGACTCAGCGTTGGTCCGAGCTATCCGCTGACTTAAGTGCCTTGCAATCGGGCCCGCGCGGCGACCGATTGCTGCTTGTTGCGGTGCTTCTATTGACTATCAAAGCCATGCACGAGCTGGGGCATGCGTTAGCTTGTCGCACGGTTGGCGCAGACTGTCGGGAGATAGGGGTGTTCTTTTTTTTCGGCGCACCGTGCCTGTATTGCGACGTCAGCGACACATGGCGTATCCCGAACCGGTGGGCGCGTATGCTCGTCTCAGCCGGCGGAATGATCACCGAACTCATGATAGCGATCGTTGCATGCGCGGTTTGGGTTGTGAGTAGCGTTCCCTGGGTGCAAAGCATCGCTCTGCAAATCGCGTTGCTCTGTTCGGTGGTCACCATTCTCTTCAACGCGAATCCGCTGCTTCGGTACGACGGCTACTACATTCTGTCTGATGGGTTATGCATCCCCAACCTGGCCGATCAAGGCCGCGAAGCTTGGTCACAACTATGGCGCAGCTACATGTTCGGATTTAAAAAGACTGACTCGGTACTGCGTCAGATAGCGTTAGCGTTGTTTCATGTTGCATCCTCCTGCTATCGCTGGCTATTGCTAGCTGTTTTGTTGTGGGGAGCCAACCAATGGTTCTTTCAGCTACGGCTGGGTGGTTTCGGAGCAATGATTACGACCCTATTCGCAATCGTGCTGTTGGCAAATCTTTGGCGGGGCCTGAAACCATTCTTATTCCGACGTAATGAACGCGAACCGATTCGCTGGTTTCGGTTTGGGATTTGGGCCTCTGCGTTTTCGTTTTTAGTATGGATAGGTGGGTCGTGGAGCTTTCCACATCACCTCTTTGGTCGAGGTATCATCGAACCTGTCGAGCAGTCGAAGTTGTATGCCAGACACTCAGCGATGGTAACGGAGGTCGCACCAGATGGATCGATTGCGGAAGCGGGGAAGATCGTGGCAGTCACCGAGTCGCCGGAGTTAGAACTAGAGCGCGTCCGTACTCGTGGCGAGTGGAACGTTGCAAAGGTTCGGTGGCTACAGGCATCGAACAGATCTGTCGATGATCCCCTCGCCTCAAAGCAATTGGCTGAGTTGCAAAATCAAGTGCTCGCCATCGAGCAGCGAGCCATGAAGCTTGACCAAGAGTCGGACCAACTCCAGATTCGGTCTCAAATCGAAGGGAGATTCTTTGATCCACTATTGAATCCAACCAGGATAGATATTACAGGTCGAAGCATCGGGCAACGATTGAGACTTGGGGCTTTAGCCAAGGATAGACCTTTTGTGGAACGAGGCGAGACGGTTGCCGAAGTTTATCTGCCTAATCGTTGGAGAGTCAACGCGTTTGTGAGCGAGTTAGATATCAACAAGTGCAAGTTGGGTGCCAACGTTCACGTTCGGTTGGATCAGAGGCCTGGTACTACCATCGCTGGTCGGATCGTCTCCATTTCCGAGGAGAGCCTGGTACGAACCCCCAAAACGCTCATGGGTGATGCAATGTTTGGATCGACCATTTCGAAAAAACAGAGCGATTCAAAACCGGAGCAAACCACCTATTCATTGAACATCGAAATCGATATCAAGGACATGTTGCCCGTCGCCAACGGACTTGCTTCGGTTCAAATCGAAACGCCGTCGATGACTCTTCTGAGAGGATGGTGGGAATCGCTACAACGAGACTGGCGTTTCAAGAACATCGGCCCTCAGTAGGTCACTCTTGCCGAGAGTGCCTTCGCAATCGTTTAGACCCGAGCCGTATGCGACGGTGCCCAGGCTCACTTTGGCAAGACGATCGACACCAACTCAGACCCCTCGCTAACGAGCAACCGTGCATCGTCAGCTCCCACGACTAGATTTAGCACGCTTGCTGCTTGATTCGACAACACGAACGATTTTAAAGACGTCGGATCGAGTTGAACAACTGCTCCGTCATCGTTGCCTGCGATTAGCCATCGACCATCATGAGTCCACGCGATCGACCGCGGTGTACTTGCAAGCCGATGAAAACGAACCATTCTGCCGATGCTAGGCTGCCAGAAGCGGATCGTTCGATCTTCGCTTGCGGAAGCAAGGAGTTGTTCTTGACCGTCCTGACGTGCAGGTTGCAAAGCCAAGGCATGCACTGTGCCAGTATGTTGCCGCAAGACCCGCGATGTTTGCCCTGAAACAGAACTCCAAACCGCGATGGTTCGATCCGCGCCAGCGGTCGCTAAAGCGTCGAGCGTTAGAAAAGCCGCAGCAAACACTGGACCGGAGTGACTTGTTGATGTGACATGCGACGCGGGGGCATCCCATTTGCAAATTCTACAGTATCCATCCCAGCTTACAGAAACCCATTCGAGGCCGTTCGCGCTCCAGGCTACCTTGTAGACTACATCATGATGTTCGCTCCATGAACGCTCCAATGCCAATTCCGGAAAACTGCGCAATTGCACCACGCCGGATGATCCAGGACTTCCGCCGGCTACCAACGCCCTTTTTCCATCGGGTGAAATGCATACATCGTGAATACTATCCAGTCCACAATCGATCGCGCTACCATGGTCTAGGCTGGGCCATTCACGAACGACCAAACCGCTTTGCGAGCCCGTTATCAACAATTTGTTATCCAAAGAGATGGCCATTGCCGTTATGGGCGGTTCAGCCAAGCATTCGCTTACTCTTCCTAGGAAACCAATAACCACTAGGGTGAGCAAGACCACTCTCCATTGTTTTTTCCGAGTATGGATGGCAATGCCCATAGAATATTAAACCAACTCGGAAATGAATTTGCCGCCCTGATTGATGCGAATCGGTCTACCGTCCGCTGTAACCAATTCACTGTCAGGATCGATTCCCAAGAGACTATAAATGGTGTTTGCAAGATCGGCAGGGGTAATGGGTCTTTCTGATGGACTCTCCCCAATGCGATCGCTTGCGCCGATAACTTGGCCACCGCGCACTCCACCACCGGCTAACACAACGCTAAATACTCGGGGCCAGTGATCACGGCCGCCTCCCGTATTGAGCTTGGGCGTTCGTCCAAACTCTCCCATGGCCACGACGAGCGTTTCGTCGAGCATCCGGCGCTGCTGCAAGTCTTCGAGCAAGGCCGAGAAGGCCTGATCGAAGGTCGGAACCAAACCAACCCCGACCTTGGCGCCGCTATACCCATCCCGCAATGAGAGGATCAGGTTTTGATGCGTATCCCATCCAGTCTGAAGCACCGAAACCAGACCGACACCGCGCTCGATCAAGCGTCTGGCGAGAATGCAGCTCTGACCAAAGGTTCGGTGTCCATAGCGGGCTCGGGCTTCATCGCTTTCTTCGCTTAGATTGAAAGCGCGTTTGGCTTCCGAAGTCGATACGAGCCGAAATGCCTGTTCAAAGGTCGGGTCTAGATTTGCAGCGTTTAAGTTCAGCGCTGCATCCATCACTTCGATCTGTTGCAAGAATTGGCGTCTACGGTTCAATCGCTGTCCATCGAGTCCAGGATAGTAGTCGAGATCCTTGACTCGAAAGTCCGGCCGAGCTGGATCGCCCACAATGGAGAACGGTCCAACCTTTGGTCCAAGAAAACCTGGGCCCATACTCGGACGGGAGTCCGGGACGGTTACGTAGTTTGGGAGAGACGAATCGGATGAACGATGATGGGCTAAGACCGAACCTATGCTTGGATATGCTACGGGCGAACCGGGTTGGTAGCCGGTCAGCAAGTACTGGTTGGCGATCCCGTGCTCTCCCAAGGGGGATGTAACCGATCTGACGATAGCCAGTTTATCCGTGACACGGGCCGTCAATGGCAATAGTTCGGATAGTTCAATTCCTGGTACGACCGTAGCGATCGGTTTGAAGGGTCCTCGCACCTCATCGGGAACATCGCGTTTCGGGTCAAACGTCTCCAAATGACTTGGGCCTCCATCGAGCCAAAGCAAGATGCACGATCGAGCTTTCACGTTTCGAGGTGGGGCAGTTGCCCGTGCCGCCTTGGCTGAAAAAAGCTGCGAGCCATGCCCTAGCGATAGCAAGCTTCCAACTCGTAGAAAGTCCCTTCGCAGCGTCTGCATCGATGATCCTGCTAAATGGTCCATACCGAGTCTCGCTATCGATTCGTTGAAAAGTTCTGAGAACTAAGCATAGCCCATACGAAGTCCTCCAGCCAACGACCTTGCTCTTCACCAGTCAGTCGATTCAGTTCCTCGAGCCAACTCTGGCGTTGATTTTTGCTAGGCGGCTTGGCCAACGCTCGCATGGAAAAGTCCTCGATAATCGAAAGCGGATCTTTTCCGTCGCGAAGCTGGGTGTGCAGCCTTCCGTTCTGGTCTGCGATCCGACGATTGAGAAGCTCCCCGTTGATCGAATGCAGTTTTGCGGCGAGGCCTTGTTGTTGACCTCGTTCTTGACAGACATCACTTCGAGAGCAACGTCCCAACACATCCAAATCAGATGAAGCGATTGTAGGATCGAGCAATGTGATCGCTCGAATGCGGCCTGCCTCACTATTTTGGTCAGCGAGTCCGAGTACATCTTCGATCGCATCGAGGTGGACCTCCGGAAGCAAGGGCTTTGCATTCGAAGCTCCGTACCACGTCTCGAGCTCATTCGTTTGCGAGGCCAACTTCGAAGATCGAGCGTATGCGTTGCTGCTTGCGATCACCCGCAACGTATGTCGTAGGTCATATTTGTTGGTTACGAAATCAGTAGCAAGCTTATCGAGCAATAGCGCATGGGAGGGGGGATTTGTTTCTCGAAAATCATCCACGTCCGAAACCAAACCTCGACCCATCATCGCATCCCAAAGTCGATTGACAATTGCCTTCGCAAAGTGTGGATTGTCCTTCTCCAATATCCAGTTCGTGAATCTCTCCAAGGCTGGCTCCGATTCAGCTAGATCGCGAAAACCGGGAATACGAGGAATTGCAGGTTCGCCTGTACGGGTATTCGTTACAGATCCTCGTTCTTTCAACGCAACTGTCCTACTGCGGTCCAATCTAGCAAAGACTGCTGCGAGACCATGATAGTCGTCTTGCGTCCAATTCGCGTAAGGATGGTTGTGGCAGTTTGCGCATTGGATACGGGTCCCCAGGAAAACGCTGCTTACCAGCTCCGCTTGCTGCCGAGCATCGGAAACGGTCCGAGTGAAGTTGGCCGCACCGATGACATGGCTATCGCCAACGGCTGTCAATAACTCTCGCACCATCTCATTGTAGGGACGCCGACTCTCCAGCGATTTCAATATCCATTCGCTGTACGCAAGTGTTGCCAGCGGCTCCTCAGGCGAACCTCGCAGTTTGAACCATCGAGCCATGCGCAACGCCCAGAAAGAGGAGAACTCCGGACTCTCGAGCATCACGTCAATCCATCGCGTTCGATACTCACCAGAATCGTTGGACTGAAACGAATGGAGTTCTTCTGGTGTTGGCAATCGACCTATCAAGTCAAGTTGCAAACGGCGTAAAAAGGATGCGTCATCGGCTGTCCCATCGGCCGTCAAATTCAGTTGGGTGAGCTGAGCATCGATTTCAGCATCGACGAAGTTCACCGAGGTCACAACGCTAATGGGTAGGAGTAACTTCCGGTCGTACGGTAGCAATATGGAAACGGGCACGATTCGATTCCAAAAACGAGCCATGATCACATGTTTGCCTGGCCGATGGCAAATGGCTCGTATCGGTCCATCAACGATCTCGACTGAGGCCGGATCGTCGCAATGAAAGATGGTCCATTCGGTCACATCGGTTTCCTTGCCGTCGGAAAACTTCGCGATCGCGCGAAGTGGGATCGATTGCAACTCATTGGTAGCGATCGCTTCTACTGGATCAACTCTCAAATCCAAAAGCCGTCGTTGTGGCCCGCGCTTCGCTCCTTGCTTAAGCCATGCCTGCAAAATAGCAGTAGATGTCGAGTCTTGCTCAAAGACGACGTCACCACCGTGATCTAGCTGACCGAGAGGCTTAGCAAGTATCAGGCTTTTGTTAGCGTCGACGAGATTTACACGTCTTCCTTCTGCAAATTGGACAATCGATGTGTAGTCAGCTTTGGGGTCACTACCGAACAGGGACAGATGAAATCCGCCGCGTCCGGCTGCCGCTCCATGGCATGCACCCGCGTTGCAGCCGGCACGAGTGAGCAATGGCAGAACTTGAGAATCGAAGTCAACAAGTGAAGTCGGGGCAGTTGCCGACGCCTCCTGGGGGGCGCTGAGCTGTAACGCGAGTAGCAGCGCCGCAAACATCATTTCTTCGCATCCTTTTCTTCACTTGCCGTCGCGTCGATTCTCTCCTTGCTCTCCTTAGCCCACTTCGTAAGGTATTCCTGGGCTTTGGGAGTACCGTAAGCGAGGTCTGCGACGGCAGTTGCGATGCGATAGATCTCGCGACGCACGGCTTCGTCAGCTTTCATAGCATTCTCGATTTTGTCTGCTATTGACGTGACTTGTTCGTCGCTTGCGGTCTTTTGAATGAGCGGTCGAACGAGTCCGCTTACGTCCGGCACCGTTCCTTTTTTGATGTCACCCTGCATTGACCGCATGGCGTCTTTGCCGACCAGCTCCTCCATGGTCGGCACTTGCCCTCCGATAACTTCCGTGATCGACTTCACAATCTTCGGGAGGTCGACTTGCAAGCTAGGTTGAACCAAGGCATAGTTCGCAACCACTTTATCATCCTTGCTGAGCAAGATAGTTAGCGTTACCAATCGATTCAGTCCGTAACTGCCTGGACCCTCCCGTCCCTCGAGAGAAACACCGGTTGGCGTATCTGCAGTGAGTGCATGCTTCATGGTCTGAAATCTCTTTTCTGCATCATTCGCATCGTCGTGCAACATGATTACGCTCGTCCGTAATCCATCCCCATTCCGCCTCGCCGCATAAGCAGTGAGATTGCGAACCAATGAAATCGATTGACGGTTCACGTCGTGCACAAAGACCAGCAACAGCGGCTTTCCCTTTGCATTGGCTACGTAGTCAACTTGTTTGCCAGAGTCAGAATCCGATAAGCTTCGCACTTGAAATGGAACGAGCGACTCGCCAGGTTGAGGACCGGAGAACACTGGGTCTTGCGCATGAAGACAACTTGCACAGCAAAGCACAATGAAAAGCGATTTCCAAAGGAAGGATGTTCGATGGTTGCGGTTTGGGCTAGTCATGAGGTACTTCAAAGCGCACAAGCTACTGATGGATTGATTCGGAAGACGGTAACGCTTGGAGCAGTGCTAGAGTTGACCATGCTGTCGCTGCAACCGAAATGAATTGGTCTTTGCCATGCGGGAAGCCCGATTCGAAATACTCCTGAACCGGCTTGGCGCGCGTCGTAACCTGCCACGTGCCGTCTTCCAGTTGCGTCGAAAGGAGATAGTTAAATCCCTTGCGTATGAATTCGTTATTCGTAGGGACTTTGCCTTCCCGTATGAGTGTGCTCAGGGCTGAGCCCGTTGAATAAGCATCGCTGGGCATATCCTCTTTCTGCCCCCATCCACCGTCCTCACGTTGAATCGCTAGCAAGGCGGCGGATGTTTCGTCGATCAAGTTGCTATCGCCATCCACGTACTGAAAGGAAGCCAACCGGAAAACAAAATCTTCCGTTTCATCGGGCAACGTGGCAGATAACCACTCGGACACCAACTTTCTTCGTTCGGCCATTTCTTCCTGCTGATCATCCGATCCAAAATAATGGAGAGCACGAAGGGCGACATAGGTCGCTGTGAAGTCACTCCCGGACGTTGG
>JANLUJ010000761.1:0-9496 GCA_031363425.1 Pirellula sp. | reverse complement strand
GCAATAAATCGTTTGCGCTCCGGGTTTTGACCGCGTCTTGATGTGCAACAATAGCTGCCACAGTCAGGTGGTTGGCATACCAAAGCGGGAGTCCAGCGGCCGTTAGGCCTGCGATGGATTTGGAAATGAAGCCGCGACGCGAGAGATTGGACTGAAATGGGAACATAATGGCTTATAGGATGTTCGAGAGGAATTCAGGAGTAGAAATGTGACGTCATAATATTCCAATTACTAACATAATTCCAGCATGCCAACGCATTAGTGAAGAAAACGTTTCTACCTCTGTAACTCAACTTCCATGCCAACGCCGTACATTAGGAATCCGGCTAGGTCTCAGACGTCGTAACTTACCTTTCCATGTTTGCTGGCTCGACTGATTTTGTCCAAACTGTGCAAGCCCGCTAATACGAATTCAACACACGATGCCCGAACGGCTGGGTTGTCCGTTGCGTTCACTTCAAAGGCGGTTTCCCAAACGGGTGGTACATGCTTTAGTCTTTCCGCATAAGCTGAGCTCGGCAGTAGATCGCCGACTTCGATGCGAACCCCCTTATTAAAGATCTCAGCAATTTGCCCAACGCCATGTTCGGTGGCGTACTGTTCAAAGACGGTCTTGATTGCAACCGAAACCAGTGAGTCAAGTATTTTGCGTTCGGTCATTTGGTGACTACCCATTAAATCGACTTCTAGTTTTCCAAGCGATGAGGTGTACAAATGCCCCAGATCGCTAACTCTAGGAACGGCCAATGGTTCCCCCAGAAGAACAGCTCGCTGTCTAGCCGAAGCGATCATCGTTCGAAAATTAGAAAGCGAGAATCGTGCCGATACGCCGGAGGCTTGATCCACATACTTGCTCTTTCTGGCTTGGGCCGTAATCTCCTCGATAATCTCGGTCATGAAATAGGGAATTTGAACCGGGTACTCGCCACCTAGGTCGAGTCCACACTCCTGTTGGAGAATTTGGATTCCTTGATCGCGATCCAATGGATAGTGTGTTTGAATCAAAGATCCGATTCGGTCCTTCAATTGCGGAATGACTTTGCCACTTCGGTTGTAAGTGCTCGGATTGGCCGAAAACAAAATGAAAATATCCAAGTCGAATCGTACAGGATAGCCTCGAATTTGTACGTCGCGTTCCTCGAGGATATTGAACAATCCGACCTGAACTAGTTCATCTAGTTCCGGTAATTCGTTCATTGCAAAAATACCGCGATGCATGCGCGGGATCAAACCGAAGTGCAATGCAGATTCGGAGCCCATGCTTACACCGCCAGTCAGCTTCGATGGATCGATTTCGCCGATGACGTCGGCAAATTTAGTTCCGGGCGCTAGTCGTTCGACATAGCGATCCGATCGATGCCACCAACCGATCGGCACTTGGTCGGACGAGTTATGCTTGATGAAGTCTTTGGCCGACTTGGTGATGGGTTGGTAGGGGTCTTCATGGACTGGGACATCGGGAATATCCAGAAATGGAACATACTCATCCAGGAAGCGAACCAGCGTTCGCATCAAACGACTTTTGGCTTGTCCCTTTTCGCCGAGAAAAAGCAGATCATGCCCTGCAAGAATTGCTATATTCAATTCGGGAATTACGGTGTCCTCAAATCCGACAATGCCGGGGTATAGCGTCTCGCCCGCAGCCAGCATACGAACAAAATTCGTGCGAATTTCTTCCTTAACTGGACGGCTTTGCCAGCCGCTGGCTCTCAATGCTGTGAGGTTCGTTGGCCGTGGAGGTGTAGATTCAGACATGGTCGCTGGGATTTTCTAAAATGGATTTGCGAACAAAGGGATACTCATTTATAGCAAGCAGGCAATACAGCGTGGCTAGCTATTGGAAGGAGACTACTTATAAGCGATACTGTGAAGACACGGATCGGCGGAAAAAAGTCTGCTGCATGGAGTTGTGGTTATTAAGGGAGCGCATGGAGCAAGTGGTATGGCGACTGAAAACTCAGTAATTCTCGACGATCTCAATGCTGCCCAACGAAAAGCGGTTACGCATGTCGATGGAGCGTTGTTGACATTGGCTGGTCCCGGAAGCGGAAAGACCCGAGTCGTCACCCATCGGATCGCTTATTTGCTGGAACAAGGGATCTCGCCCTATTCGATTCTTGCTTTGACGTTTACCAACAAAGCGGCCCAGGAAATGAAAGGCCGGCTCAGGAATCTTTGCGGAGACGCGCCGGTTTGGCTAGGGACGTTTCACGGTTACTGCGCTCGTTTTTTAAGACGTTATGGCCGTATGGTTGGGATTTCTGAAAATTTCTCAATTTTCGACGCTGACGATTCAAAAAAAGCCATGCAACATGCGATTGTGGAGGCTGAGGTCTCTCTCACGCATCTCAACATCGGCGACATCGCTAAGGGAGTAAGCGGCCTTAAAAACCGCGTGGTGACCCCCGATATGATGCAAGGCGAGCACCAATCGAGTACCGACAAAGTCCTCGCAAAAGTGTATCCGGCTTATCAAAAATTTTTGCTTCAGAATAACGCCGTCGATTTCGACGATCTGTTGATGCATACCGCATCGATCCTGCGTTCGAGCCCGGACTTGCGCAGCGAACTAGATTCCAAACATCGTTATATCCTTGTCGACGAATATCAAGACACGAATTTCGCCCAGTATTCGATTGTTCGCGCATTGTCCGTTGAGTATCCAAACCTCAATGTAACTGGCGACCCAGACCAATCGATCTACGGTTGGCGGGGCGCCGATATTTCAAACATCCTCAACTTCGAACGAGACTATCCCAACGTGGTAACCGTTCGACTTGAACAGAATTATCGTAGTACCCCCGAGGTCTTGTCCATTGCGGATGCTTTGATTTCGTGCAACAAGCGACGCAAGGCAAAGCAATTGATTCCTACACGCGAAACGGGAACGCCAGTACGACTTTATTCCTATGCCTCTGCCCGAGACGAAGCGGATCACATTGCTGATCAAATAGTGGCAGCGGTCATGGACTCGACCGCCAAACCGAAAGACTTCGCGATTCTCTATCGGACCAACGCCCATTCACGGCTCCTCGAGGCAGCTTTGCTTCGACGAAAACTCAACTACCAATTGATTGGCGGCTTTCGATTTTATCATCGCGAAGAAATCAAGGATCTTCTCGCGTATTTACGATTGGTCCACAATCCAACCGATGACATTTCCTTCGAACGAATTGTCAATGTTCCAACGCGAGGGCTCGGGGACAAATCCCTTTCCAAAGTCACAGAATTGGCTCGATCGAAGGATATTCCTAAGCTCGTGGCGCTGCGGGCGGTAGTTGAGCACGGGCTGATGAGCAAGAAGGCAACCTCAGGTGCGAGGCAGTTCCTAGCACTCTATGACGAATTGATGCATTTGTCACGTGGACCACTTTCGGTCATGATCCAGCAATTGGTCGCCAAGACGGACTACGTTAAATACCTTTCCGCACGGAAGACCGAAACGCCCGACGAGAGTATCCAAGGGAACATCAATGAGCTCATTGCGGACGCTGCCGAAGTCGATCGTCAAGATGTTGACGGAAACGCTATGGAACGCTTTCTGGAGCAAGTGACTCTCATAAGCGATGCGGACGGAATAACCGACCACGAAAATAAAGTGACGTTGATGACATTGCATTCCGCTAAGGGCCTCGAGTTTGATAATGTCTTTATTATCGCAGTGGAACAGGAAATACTTCCGCACAAGCGCTCCATGTATGACGCAGAGCAGATGGAGGAGGAACGACGCTTGTTTTTCGTCGGGATCACGCGTGCTAGAAATCGCTTGCAGTTGAGCATTGCAAAATCTCGAGGGTTTGGCAATTCGAGAATGAGTTGCCCAAGTTCGTTCTTGATGGAGTTGCCAAGAGCCGAAATGGAAATCGTCGACCTGAGCGAGCCATTTGCTGCGGACGCGGACTACGGCGATAGCGATTTCAGTGATTCGCGGGATATCGAATGGGAGTCGCAAAGTTTCTTACACCAACGCAAAAAGCCAAAAGAAGTTTCTGCAAAGCGAAAACAACCTAGAATCGAGTCTTCGCCCGACTGGGAGGCTTCTCAAGAGTCGATTGTGCAAGCAGAGGAAATGGATGTCTTACTGGACGATCACGTCGACGATGAAATCCCTGCGACGATCCCATTCACGCCAAGTGAGTTAGGCGTCTTTGCAAAAAAACTGGAGAGCTTGAACAGAAAGATTCCCCTGGGATCGCTAAAAACTGCAGCACAAGTAACGGCAGCCATGACCCCTGGCGGAATACCCGTCGATCGTTTTGAAGCGGGGGATATGGTTGTGCATCCAAGTTACGGTCCAGGAACAATCACGTCGGTCGAGGGACGGGGTCTTCGCCGCATGGCCCGCGTCGTCTTTTTGGAGGGCGAGGCCAAATCGTTTCAACTCAGCAAGGCGCATTTGACGCTCAAAGACTAGTGCCACTGATTGGAATTAGCGTTGCACAGGGGACTACTCGTTCCCAGGCTCTGCGGCTCTGCCTGGGAACGCACTGCCGTGGAGGCTCCACGACGCGCGAGCTAATGAATTGCAGACTGGAATCACTAGCTTGCGCGTCGTGCTAGGTAGGGTTAAACCTGCCGGTCGCCTAGTTGGAAATGTGCTCGCGGATTTTGGCTGAAAAATCAACGCTGTCTTTGTACAAATTAGCCACCGTCGTGATGCGTGCTTTTTCTCTGGCTATTTCGAACGGCTCTACTACGTCCAACAGACCAAGCTCGTAAGCGAGTCGATCGGAATGGCCTGGCAGCAGTACGCGCCAATCTGCCGGAATACTTCCTGGTCTCAATTTGTTGATGTGGTTCACTAAGTTCGTAGTGCAATTGTTGTTAATCGTATCGTAGTTTTCCGGAACGCGTTGCAGTTGATTGGCTCGTTCAAGCATATCTACCAATAGGTTTTGAACTTGATCTGGCGTGGCTCGCCCCGGGTACAAATATACTTCCGCTTTACGTGCTTCGGTTCTCAATGGAATTAGATCGCGTTCATCGCCTATAAGGTACATCAACTCAAACTTGTTGGTTATGCCGCGGATAGGGGAATAGGATGCTCCGTAGTCGAGCCTCGCTTCTACGGAGATGATAAAGTGACGTCCGTCGCGTAGTCCAAAACTAAACATGGTATGGGCTAAGAGCGAATTGTTCTGAAAGGGAACAATTAGAAAATCGATATGATTCACATCAGCTAAAGCAAAACGCAGATCGTAGTGTCGAACATCGTAGTCCGATTCTGATCGATAGCGGCAGTTGCGAACATGCTTGATGATGATATCCTCATCTTGGAATTCCGCGAAAGGCATGATTGCAAGGTCGGGACGCCACAGCCTGTCTTGGGCCTTTTCTTTTTTTAGAAAAAGTTTATCGCGAGTCGAGGCAAGCAACCCAACAGAGTTGGGGTCCCTTATCGGGCTGGTGCATCCGAATGATAGAATGCACCACCAAAGGAATAGCCATGTAGTGAACCAACGCTGGAACCGCATGAGCCGGTCCTTGGATATGGTTCGTCGCATGGAATCATTCCGTTCGAATTCATCTCTGAAGGATTAGTCGCAAAGGCGATCAGCATGTTTGAATATACTTAGCACGACGCGCAAGCTAGTGATTCCTGCACCCAATTCACTAGCTTGCGCGTCGTGCTACTGGTACTTTACATGCCGCCGCTCGCCTGCACCCTTTTTCAAGTCGACTTCTGATGACGATTCGTACGCGTTTTGCCCCAAGCCCAACCGGTTATCTCCACATTGGAGGTGTTCGAACCGCGCTCTTCAACTACCTGCTAGCAAAACAAGCTGGCGGGCAATTCCTCCTACGGATCGACGATACCGATCAAAATCGAAATGTTGAAGCTGCACTTCAGCCCATTTTAGATGGCTTCAAATGGCTCGGTCTTACCTGGGACGAAGGACCCGAAGTTGGCGGACCGTTTGTTCCCTATTTCCAATCTCAGCGTTCGGCTGGCTATCAAGCGGCAGCGACCAAACTCTTGGAATCGGGGCATGCGTATGTCGACTTCGCAAAAACCGAGGAGTTGGAGGAACAAAAAGAGCAAGCCAAGAAAGATGGCAAAGCCTATATCTACGATCGACGCTTCATGGCCGATACCCCAGAAAAGAAAGCTGCCTTCGAAGCCGAAGGAAGGCAAGGGGTCGTCCGTCTGAAAATGCCTCGCACTGGCCAATGCCAATTTCACGATATCGTTCGAGGCGACTGTTCCTTCGAATGGTCGGACGAGCAAGACCATGTGGTGCAACGCGGTGATGGCACTTGCCTCTATCATCTAGCCAGCGTGGTCGACGATTTTGATTTTCAGATAACGCACGTCGTACGTGCGGTCGAGCATTTACCGAATACCCCCAGACAAATCTTTATTGCGCAAAGCCTTGGATATCCATTGCCGATCTACGCGCACTTGCCATACGTGGCTGAACCGGGCGGAACCGCAAAGCTAAGCAAACGCAAACTGGACAAGTACCTTAAGCAAAAGGACTTCGCGGCGCTTTGCCAAATGGGCGAGACCATCGCCAAGCGAGCGAAGCTACACGTCAGCAACGAGACGTTCAATCCGGTTGTCGTGGACTTCTATCGCGAAACGGGTTTTTTGCCCGGGGCAATACTTAACTACCTGTTGCTACTTGGCTGGTCACTCGATGACAGTACTGAACACTTTACGTTGGATGACGCCGTCAAACATTTTACGTTGGAACGCGTCAACAAAGCGCCGGCATCCTTTGATCCTCAAAAGTTAGTTGCTTTTCAGACCCGATGGATGAACAACTTAGACCTCAAGAAGAAGGTCGCGATGGTCTTGCCGTATTTGCAAAAAGCGGGCTTGGTTGTCGACCCACCTCCCTGCGATGTTGCGGACCGCTTGTGCAAAATTGTTCAAGCGGCCGGGGATCGGATTAAAGTTGCAGGCGACATTTTGCAGTTCGATGAACTTTTCGTGACGGCGGAGAATCTCGTTACGGACGAGGAAGCGTTTCAAAAGCGTTTGGCATGCGATCCGCAAGCCATTTCGGCCCTTCGAGACTTTCGAAATGTCCTGTTGATTGCGGATTCGTTGAGTCATGACGCACTCGAACCACAGCTCAAGCAATTCGTAGAGCAGCGTGGGATCAAGTTAGGGGTCTGCATCAGCGCATTGCGAATTGCAGTTACTGGAAAATCGAACGGTCTCGGAATATTTGATTACTTCGAAATCTTGGGGAAAGCGGAAACGCTCCGTCGAATCGATCGATGCTTGACTCGGTTGGATAGCATGAAATCATAGCACGAAGCGCAAGCTAGTGATCTGCGATTGGACTGCGTCGTCGACCCTAACCTTTGAGCCCAAACTTCACGCAACGACATAAACGCCCTAACAACCATTGCGGCCAATCGCACCAATGAGCAACTTGCATCCAATGTCGCAAGGCACTCCGTTCCGTGACTCGAACCCAGCGTGTTGGCCGGAAGGGAAATTGCTTGATCAGTGTCGCTTTACCTTTTCTCGAGCGAGTGGACCGGGGGGGCAGAATCGAAATAAGGTCGAGACGAGCGTTCAGATTGAATTCCTGCCGGCGGGCATCATTGCAGCGGCAAGTGAGCGCAGGACTCAGAATGAGAACCGCAAAGTTGCCATGCAAAGGTTGCGTTGCAAGCTTGCGGTCGAGTTTCGGCCAGCAGCTGAATCGCTTGTGGCAGAGCATTCAGCAAAGACGATTTCTGTTTCCGAGGTTTGGACGAAGTATTGTCGCGACGGGAGAGTTGACATTGCCGAATCCAACGTCGAGTGGCCATCCATTCTAGCGGAGGTCATCGGAGTTTTATGCAGATGCGAATGGAGCGTTAGCAGTGCGGCCACTATGCTTGGGACAAGTTCGTCGCAACTCGTAAAGCTGCTTAAAAAGTATCCACCAGCTTTTGCGATGCTCAATCAAGAGCGAAAATCTCGCGGCCAAAGACCGTTGGACTAGCATCCTTTGCTTGCCTGTGATTTGTCTGCCTCATCCTCCAGCGCCCTAATCTATTTTTTGAGTTGCGCAACTCCGTAGATCAATAGCCCCAAGACAAAGGTTCCTGCACAGAGGAAAAACTGATTGCGTTCGCGTTCCAGCGAACCAGCGACCAACAGGAGCACGATGGCCCCCCCCACGTATACGATGGCTGCCATGTGTTCGTACCACTTGATCGGTGCCTGCTCGGCCATGAATCGGCGAGCGATCCACACGCTTGATACCGCCAACGCACCGCAGGCTGTTAAGGTCAATCCAAGATATTTTACAATGTCTTGGATCTGCGATATCCAAACCACAATAATGCTCAACAGCCCCTGTACTAGGATCGCCATTCTCGGCACTTGGTCTGATACGCGAAACAGTCGCGGCATCCGGCCATCCTCGGCCATCTGAGCATACACCATCGGGCCGATTGCCATCATCGCGAGAATGCTCGTCGCGGCCGAAAGGACAATCGCTGTTTGGATCATTCCCGAAAGCCAATTGCCACCTATGTTTCTCGCTACCTCCCCCACATAGCTCTCCCCGCCCATTGCAATTCGCTCGGGACTCATTCCATATAAAAACACGTAGTTCAACAAGAGGTAAACAATTACCACCAGCACGCTTGCAATCAACATCGATCGGCTGACCAGCATTCTTCGATTGGACGGATTTGATGTAGGTCCCTCGATTTCACCAGCGAGATAAACGCTCGCATTGAATCCAGTGTAAGCGAGCGAGACGTAGAATAGGGATACGACCATTTGGACCAACGTCGACGACTCCGAAAGCCTTACGACAAGCGAAGTGGATTCGCTTGTCGTATCACTTGGATCCACCAGGAGACCGCTGTTCGTTCCCTGCAAGACAATGGGGAGGCCGACGAACAAGAATACTCCAAAGCAGACAAATTTCACCGCGATGACGGCATTGTTGAACCATGCCCCGATCTTCAAATGGCAACCATGCAAGAAAGCCACAAAAACAATGCTTGCAGTCGCAATGTATTTTACCGTGATCGACGTAGCATCGATGCCTCCCAGATATTTCCCAAGCAGCAGGGCAGTTGCAGCAATGGGAGCAGTAAAACCTGCGATGATCGAAATCCAACCTGCAACAAACCCAATTGCTGGGTGCACGCATCGCGTCAAATAGGAATACTCACCACCTGAGACGGGTAGACGGTTTGCGATTGCACCGTAAGCAATCGCGCCGCAAATCGCGTGCAGACCTCCGATCAACCACACGATCAAAACCAATCTGGCGTCTTTGAGCGTCAAAAGCGAGTAGTAACTGCCTACGTACACGCCCACGCCGATCATATTGCCAACGACGAGGCAGACTAACGAAAACAAACCAATGACGGGCCCTTTTGAAGTAGTTTGTTTGGTAATGTGCATGTTTTCCGACGTGATAGTTGATTCCCTTGTGCGTTGTTATATCCCGGAGGGATATCAGAAATTAGCCGGTGGTTGAGCGGAGCGACACCACCGGAAAAAGATTCGTGCAGTGCGTTCCGATCC
>JANLUJ010000084.1:0-2974 GCA_031363425.1 Pirellula sp. | reverse complement strand
GCTGGCAGCGTCGGCCACGAAAAGGCTCTTCGTTTTTATCCGGATGTCTATTCTGGCGATTGTTTCTCGCGATATTTTTCACGTCCCGCGGCATAACCTTGCTTGTTGGGAGATCGATCTTTCAGCCAAGCTTCGATATCGCCTGCATCGGGTGGGACCTCATTCACTTGAGCCGTTAGCTTTTCTAGCTGTTTTCGACACCACCCACAACCCGTTCCGGCTCCGCCGCATTCGTTGAGCATACTGGGTTTCTTAATGCGGTGGATGCGAATGTAGTTGATCACCTTTCGCCATGAAATATGAAAGCACAAACAGAGTTCATCGTCGGGTTCCATGCGAAGCCTAATCCTGACGGTATTTGTCAAGTTTGCGATAGAGCGTACGGGCTCCAATGTCGAGGATCTTGGCTGCTAAATCGCGGTTGCCGGCCGTCATCTTGAGCGTCTCCTCGATGGCCCAGCGTTCGATGTCATCCATTGTCTTGCCTATCAATTCGGGAGGCAAACGAAGTTCGGAAGCGGTCTCCGTCATGCCCATTTCAGTCATCGCACCTGCTAGTACTTCACTGGAAACGTCCATGCCTGGCTCGATCAATTCAGGTGGAAGATCATCCAGATCCAATCGGCCATCGGTGTCGAGTACAACCATCGTTTCAACGAAGTTTCGCAGTTGTCGAATGTTACCCGGCCATTCGTACGAGTGAAACTTGCGAGTTACCGCGGGTGAGAAATTGCAAGGACCGTGGCTGTGGCGTTTGATAAAGGTTTTCCGAAAATGATCCATTAACGGAATGATGTCATCGCGACGTTCGCGCAACGCTGGCAAATGAACCGTGACGACCTTCAACCGGTAGTAGAGATCGTTTCGAAACTCGCCAGCATCAATCATATTTTCAAGTGGCCGGTTGGTCGCTGAGATCAGTCGCACGTTTACCTTGATTGGTTTGTTGTCGCCGACTCGCGTAATTTGATGTTCTTCCAGTACTCGCAGCAGTTTGATTTGGGTGCTCATCGGCATATCGCCGACTTCATCCAAAAACAATGTGCCACCGTCTGCGTACTGAAACGCCCCTTCGCGATCGGTTACCGCGTCGGTGTATGCGCCTCGCACGTGGCCAAACATTTCACTCTCGACCAAGTTCTCGGAGACGGCTCGTACGTTGAGGGCTACCAAGCGTTTGTTTTTTCGCGGGCTGTTTTGATGGATGGCACGAGCGATAAGCTCTTTGCCGGTTCCGCTTTCGCCCGTGATGAGGACGGTAGCGTCGGTCGGTGCAATGCGTTTCAGTCGATCGATGAGCGACTGCACTTGCGGGCTAGCATAGACGATTCCCTCGAACCCGAAGCGTTCGTCCAGCCGGCGGCGCAATTCAAAATTGGTTTGTTTGAGTTGCACCGACTCGACCGCCTTGGCGGCAATGGCTCGAAGCCGATTGGGGGTAATTGGCTTTTCAAGAAAATTGAAGGCACCGAGCTGCATCGCTTCAACAGCCTTAGTGACCGTAGCATGGCCGGTAACCATCACTACCTGGCAGTCGGGCAAAAGCTGGCGTGCCAGCGCCAGTATTTGCATGCCATCGAATTCATTCATCATCAAGTCGGTGATCACCACGTCGTAGGTGTTTTGCTCCAGCATCCTTTTACCCTCGGGACCGCTGGTTGCGACGGTGCACCGGTAGCCAGTTCGCTCCAAGCTTTCCGTCATGGCCCGCGCATGAGCCGGATCGTTGTCGACGATGAGCAGCGAAAACAACTTCGGGTCAAGCTCCGAAGGAATACTCGATTCGGACAAAGGGTTGGATTCTTCGGATTGCATGTGAACAGGGATTCGCGGTTGGTTTTGGATGGATCGGCTACAATGCTTTAGAAAAGTGGCTCAAGGCATTGCAGGTGTTTGAAAAATGGGTACCGTGTTGGGCCGTCGGTTATGGGTTGGATTTTCGGTAAATGCTTGGATTTGAAAAGGACAAATGGATGTCGGAAAACACGGTGTGCCGTGGAGTTCGCGGTGCAACGACCGTCGAAGCTAACACGCGTGAAGCGATTCTCAAGGCCACACGTCAGCTTTTGGCACTTATTATCCGCCGCAACGGAATAGATTCTACTGACGTTGCCAGTGCTGTCTTTACGGTAACTCGAGACTTGGACGCAGAATTTCCTGCCTTGGCGGCCCGGCAGTTCGGTTGGTTAGACGTGCCTTTGCTGTGTGGTTATGAGGTCGAAGTCAAAGGATCGCTCAGCTCCTGCGTACGCATTTTACTGCATTGGAACACCACCAAAACGCAAAAAGAAATCCATCATGTCTACATTCACGATGCGATGGCGCTCCGGCCAGATCTGAGCAAACTGCCGCCGGTGGACTGGAAAGAGCTGGAACAATGGATCAGCGAACAGGTGGTTTCGCGAGACTCAAGTAAGCCCCCTGAATAATGATTCTGACCTGGACTCCAAACGCATCGGCTAGCGCCATGCACGCTGCACAGTCCATCTGTGAGTACGGCGACAAACTCTCGGATTTGCGTGTCTCAGAATCGATTGGAAAATACGCTTTGAGCTTGGGCGACTGGATCGCGACCGCGGCCCCGTATGATACCGCTCGCTTTTGGTCCCTTTTGGTTGGCCATTCGGCCATGATTGATGCGAATACCGAATTGGCTCAAGCGGTGGTTAGAAAGGCGGCAATTCGCGTTGAGAACAAGACCGCGATCTCGCAATTGGCCGGTCACATTTCTGATATCGAAGCCGCGTACAACCAACTCTTTCCAAAATTCCACGAACAGCTTCCGCTCAGAGCTAGACCACTCCAAGAGCATTGGCTTGGCTTCGGAACAGGATTGTTAGCGCATTTCGGTCGTCTTACACAAAAGGACCTGCTGGTTGCCGATGCCCGTGTAGTTCTGCTTCAACCAATCTTAGGTGGGGCTGGGGTTGCCCATATCGAACACAACCAAGTACGAATTGAAGCTGTGTTGACA
>JANLUJ010000665.1:0-5436 GCA_031363425.1 Pirellula sp. | reverse complement strand
GCATCACGGAATTTTGCGAGCCGACATCTTCAAGAAGGAAGCTGACTCATCGTATTCGAGGCATTCAAGAAAATCTTGCACGAAGGACTACAACTCTATCAAGTTGAACTTTTTAGTTACCATCTAGTGTCCAATCAAGGTCACCTCGTTCTACGTCCGTTGATTGATGGATAGATGTGCCGATTTGTGGGATGGATTGGTGGTACACATATTATGCCCATTAATACACTAGTGGGGTGAGGCATGTATATCAGCGGTACAAAAGCGTTCCGATTCAAGTCGACGATTACTTCTGTGTTGTCTGTCGATACGTCGAGCGAAACACGCTGCGAGCGGCGCTCGTTGATCGGGTCAACGAACCTCTGACAAAACGGGAACTTGAGGCTATCCGCCTATCGGTGCAATGCGACCGTCCGATGAAAACCAACAAAGAGGCCTGACCCCTTTTTACCCAAAATCAGGAGTACAATTCATTGATAGGTTGAAAGTCGACATAGTTCGTGCCGGACGCGGATTCTACGAAGTGAAATGCCCGTCCAGAGGGAGTCTGTTCGACCTTTTTTGTCCAGTCAATTCCCATCGCAGAATAAATCGTACATGCGACATCTTCCATGTAGATGGGCCTAGCTGGAGACCAGCCAAAGTCTGTAATCGCTCCGCCTATTGCATCCGTTCGGCCAATGACGCCACCGCGTACTATTCCCCCTCCGACGAACATACCGCAATGTGCGTGGATGAAGTGTTCGCGGCCAGCCCTCGTCGCACTAATTTCCCCGGGCGTTCTACCAAATTCACTCATGCAAACAATCAGTGTTTCATCCAAAAGCGACCTGGACTTAGTGCGTGTTCCGGGTAAGGCATCCAAGTCGAGAACAAGAGAGGTAAAGGCTTTGTCCAATTCACTCATCAATACGGGATGATTGCGAGAGCCAGGCTTGTAGATATCGCTATGATGATCCCAACCGCCATGGCTAGCGAGGATAAATCGCGTCCCTGCATCGGCTCGCAGTAAGTTCCTTGCAAGGGCTAGTGATGTCCCAATCGAGGATTGGCCATATCGCGATTTGTCGTCTTCGTTAATAGTAAAAATATCAGGGACACGAGGATCGTTCATGATATTCCACGCGCCACGATAATATTGGTGGTAGTCGAGAAAACTGCGATCCACGCCAGCTTGGTTGTGTCGTAGCCCTTGATCTAAAGTTTGAAGCCGACTCCAGCGTCGTTGTATGGTTTCTGCCATTTCTTTGCGAGGAGCGAGGTCAGGTGGGCCTTTATCGAACGAGAGATTCAGTGGCCCAAATTCGGCCGAAAGGAATCCATTGTTGATTAGACCGGCTTGATTTCCGGACATATTCATCGAGATGTAGGCCGGAAGCGAATCAGTTGAGCGGCGCTCATCTGCCAGCTCATGGCAGACCACAGCGCCAATTGCAGGCACCTCCTTCGATAGCGCTGGGTTTAGCGGATGACCCGTTTGGATGTAGTATTGGGCGCGACCGTGAACCGCGTCCCAAGCGGCCATCGACCGAACCACACTTACTTTGTCCAATATTTTCGGAAGATTCTGAAATACGCCGACAGGTAACATAAGACCGTTACCGCAGGCTTGGATATCAAAAAAATTGGGGGTCCAGGATCCTTGCTTTGCGTCGAGCGAATCCGGTTGACTCATGCCACCCTCAAGGTTTATGAAAATCACTTGCCTCGCACTACTGCGTGTCAATGGATCCTGACTGGCTCTGACGCGCATAGTGGCCAGCCATGGTAGTGAACCTCCGACAACGCTTAATCCGCCTAGCCGAAGCAATTCTCGCCGTTGCAGGAAAAAAGGAGATCTATTGGTGGATGAATGTGTCACGGTCGAACACCTATGAAGTAATACGGAATTGCGTTTCTTTGAAACACGAACGACTGCATCTCGGAGAAGCGTAAACCAATGAAAACGAGCATTGAATTGCAGTCTGTCTAGTAATTGAATAGGAAGTCGAGCTTGTTCAACAAGCTCCATTGCAGGTCCTCAATTCCAATCTTTCGATTATCGGCAATCCAAGGTCGCGCGATTTCTCGCTCCGGATCTGTTGGTTTGCGAGACAAGGATCGCAAAAACATTGCTTCAATGATTTGATCATCCGTCAGCGATGAATCGAGCAAGGACTTCAGAAAACTTTCACCGGTTGCGGTCACGCGACTGGTAACAAACTTGCTATTCATCATCATCATCGCTTGGAGAATCGATCCGTTTTTGGTCGGATTCGCCCATTCACGGTTTGATTGCCCGAATGTTCGCAGCAGTTGTTTCGCATCCCCGTCGCCGATGTTCTCCGGCGTTGCAGCCTGTGTCCAATAACGAAGCGCGGTTTGAGGTGTTCCGTAAAGCATGTGCTTGCGAGGGTAGTCAGGATAGACTCCAGTCGCTTCTACGATGGCATCGTGAAGCTCTTCCGAACTCAACATGCGAACGAAGTGCCGGGAAAAGTATGGAGCATACGACGCTTGCCATTCCTCGTCAAAATGAGACGAAAGCTGATACGCTGAGGATTGGGTAATGACTTTCATCAAGGACCTAAGGCTAAAGTGGTTGTCCGCGAAGTATTTCCCAAGCTCTTCTAATAGTTGCGGATTCGTAGGTTGAATGGTCCACGGAGCCGGTGGCGGGTTTGTTGGGTCCTGTCTGGCAAGATCAAAACCGTCGACTGGTTCAACAATGCCGATTCCAAAAAACTCTTTCCAAAAGAGATTGACGGTAGCTTTCGCAAATTGAGGATGTGCTGTGAGCATCGTTGCAAATTGCGAACGCAGTGGTCGATTCTGCTCAGCGGTCTCACCAGACAACATAAACGTTGGTTGGACTGCTTCACCGTTTCGACGCAATCGTACCGAGCTGGCAGAATTGCAATCGTAACCTGTACCGTCTTCCGAAATCGTAAAGCGATCTTGAAACGGGACGATACGAACTCTCGTCTTCCCGAAAAACGCAGCCATGGCCCAAAGATCTTCACGTTTCTTTTTAGAAAGTCCCAAATCGACGTTTTCCAAAAATCCCGCTCCTCCATGGCATGAAATGCATTGGAAATTGATGCCGAGAAAGAACTTCGAAGATTGAACGACAATTTCATCAGCGGTATCCTCGTGCCGGTCCGAATACATAGTATCACCAGGAATATGCAATCGAGCCAAATATCCTGAAGGAGCTGCATCGGGCATCCATACAGAACCGGATGCAGTGGCCGTCAAAAGCTCCATGACCATTTGATTGTATGGTTTATCTTCGCTCAGTTTTTGGCGAATCCACTTGTCCAGATTCTCCGTCGCAGGATTGCCGATTCTATTTGCGCAGTTTCGGAACAGGTCACCGTACCAATAGGCCCATTTATCGACCCAAGCGTCCGAGGCAAGCAGTCGTTCAATCTCCTTATCTCGCTTGCCAGTCGTGGGGTCGCCGACGAACGCCGCGACCTGATCTGGCGTCGGTATTCTTCCCGTCAAATCCAAATGAACGCGTCGCAGAAACGTGTAGTCATCCGATAGTGCCGCGTGAGGAATCTTGTTTTGGTGCATCGCTGCAAACAAATGTTCGTCGATGAGGCTGCGATGTACAATTTCAGGATTTGTGTTTGCAGGCTGGGGCAGACTTGCGATCACGGACGCCGTCTGCTCGCTGATTTCTGTATCGGGGCGCGCTCGTACGACTTTGTCTAACGCGTGTTCCGCGTCGTTCGGCAGTTTCGCAATCGGCTTTTGCCCAGTCGCATTTTCCTGAGCGAATACGGACGAAGTTCCGAAGAAGATCACATGCAAGGAGAGCCAAATCGCATGCGAGATATGGAAAGACGACCACGTTCCCAAAAACATTCTTCCGAATTGAACTGCATTCATTTTGAGCGTACCCTTTCCGATTGTCGGATTTCCAACTCCGATTGAGTAGTGGAGGGATCTGTGTTCGTCGTTACTGTATCGATCCTACCATCTTTCTTCAGTAGACGAATCGATCGACTTCCGCGATCGCAAAAATACAGGCCACCATCGGGGGCGACTGCGATTTTTGCAGGAACATTCAGCGTTGCAATCGATTCATTCGGATTTGTATTGGCAAGCCGTTTGCCGGGAGTGCTGGGTTGCCCAGAGCCAGCCACGGAGACGACGACACCGTGAACAACGGAGCGAATGCGATGGTTTCCGCTGTCAGAAAAATAGAAAAAATTGGGGGAGACGACTGCTAGATCGAGAGGCGAAAATATTTTCGCTTTGGTGGCTAAATCGCCGTCGCCGGAAAAGCCCGCTCCGGCATCGTCCGATCCTTTTCCAATTCCGCAAACGGTCTCGATCTTGCCTTCAAGTGATACTCGCCGAATTCGGCTGTTGCCAAAGTCGCTGATTAAGAATCCGAGGTCGTCGTTGTCGAAAGCGACCGCCATCGGCAGACTGAGTTGAGCAGACGTTGCAAGTCCGCCATCGCCCGAAAGCCCCGCTACCGAACCGGCTACCGTTGTGATGGTGCCATCGATTCCTATTCGTCGAATTACATGATTGTAGGTATCCGCAACAAGAACGATACCCAGGCGATTAACCGCAATACTTTGCGGGTTGTTCAAGCCCGCTTCAATAGCAGGTCCTTGATCGCCGCTCCATTCTGCTGCCCCGCTCCCAGCAATCGTGGTAATCGTGAGAGTTCGCAGATCCACCCTGCGAATACGATGATTGTTGGAGTCCGCAATCAAAATAGCGTTTCCAAAACTGTTCAGTTTTAAATCGTTGGGGGCATTGAAAGTTGCTTGCGACACATGTTGACCATCGCCCGAGTAATTCGCTTGGCCAGTACCACCCCAGAAGGTCAAAAGTCCTGATGGTTTGCACTGCAAAATACGATTGGATTCAATATCCGAGATTAACAAACTGCCGTCCGATAATAGTACGATTCCATTCGGTGCTAATAACGCCGGCGTTTGCTCACCATCTCCCGTTGCACAACGACTGAGTGTTATAACGCCGATGAAGGCGAGTTGTAGGGTTTGCGACCACTTTTTGAATTGCATTCTTTCTTCGCCCATTGAACATTAGGACAAACACTGAACGACGATCATTCTATTCTAAGCTGGCGGCGAGCGGCCAAGTAGCACGACGTGCGAGCTAGTGAATTGGAAGTTGGAATCACCAGCTTGCGCGTTTTGAAGTTGCACACTTGCTGCATTCATCGCGAAGCGATTACAGCCATTAGCCGGTGGTAAGCACAGCGCCACCCCCGGTAGAAGACGTTACGCGATTTTTGCATCCCGAAGGGATGCCAGCACCAACGCGCTGGCATCCCGTCGGGATGCGCGAGGATCTTCGTTACTTGTCCGGTGGGGGCGCTGCGCTTACCACCGACTAATGTCTTTATTCCCTCCGGGAAAACTAAAGTGTGCAACTTCAAAGCTTGCGCGTCGTGCTAGGTAG
>JANLUJ010000658.1:0-2158 GCA_031363425.1 Pirellula sp. | reverse complement strand
GGCATGTTGTTGCAGTCAAAGAACCCCCAACCAAGTCCAAACAGGATCAAGAAACCAATTGCTACGGTCAGCGTTCCAGCGTTGCCTATTCCGAATAGGGACGGCAGAAAGAAGCTCATACCAATCGCACTGACAAAGATTCGGCCACGGGTCGTACGGTGCATCCATCGGTCGGCCAACCAACCTCCAATCAATACTCCCACTAACGACGCGATTTGCACATAGAGCACGGCCGACATTCCGGCTTTGCCTTGACCAAGCCCGAACTGTTCCCTCAGAATATCTGGCATCCAATCCTTCACTACCCAACCCGCCATTGCAGGCAACGTGAAGTACAACACCAACAGTAAAAAGTTCGAATTGGTCAACAATTCAAGCCCAGATGCAAAGGGAGAGAGTGGTGCATCTTTTTCCGATTGCCTCGGCGGATTGCGAAGCATGGCGAACAATGGCAACGCATAGACGACACCGATCAGACCGCAAAAACCAAAGGCCCAGCGCCATCCCAATGACGGTGCGTCGGCTACATAGCCTGAAAAGCCCCCCAAAATGATTCCCAAGTAAATGCCCATTTGATGGAAACCAACAGCTCGTGATCGCGTTTGACTTGAATGGAATTCCGTGATCATCGATAATGCAGCCGGAATATAAAATGCCTCGCTAACCCCCATCACGGCTCTCGCAACTACCAATTGGGGAAAGGACGTGACGTAGGCCGTGGCGAGTGTCACTGCAGACCACACAAACAGACTAGCCGCGATCACATGTCGACGACTCGTTCTATCCGCAACATAACCTCCAACTGGACTTAACCCGGCATACACCCACTTGAAACAACCGAGAACGATTCCCCAGTTCGCTTTGGTAGCGATGTCTGGGATATCGGCCATCATCGAGCCCTTCATCGCCGCCAACATCTGTCGGTCGAGATAATTCAGAAGCGCAACAGGGACTAATAACGCAACGACCAGCCAAGCAGTCTTGGTGCTAAGCAAAGATGTTTCTGTGTTCGAATTGTTCATTAAGGAATAGTCCCTTTATTGATCTTTCATCGGTGAAACCGATTTGAGGACGACGGTCAAAACGATAGTACCTTCCACGCACTGGGCGAGCGTAGCTACGGCTGCCAGACCGTTGTCCACTGAAAACTAACATTCAATCCGCCAATTGCCTAAGTGACCATATCTCAGGAGAGCGAATACCTGGCCGCTGTTCACCGCTGATGATGAGCCACTGTTCGCCCCACTTGACAACGGGTGCCGTAACGCGAGGAGCAGGAGTATAACCAACTCGAGTCCAACTGTTGTGGGTCGTGTCATACGAATGAATAATATTTGAGAATCCTGGATGCTCTTGAGTAGGCTGGAAACCAACCTTCGAGCCGTCGTCGCCGCCGATTACCAGAAACCGCGCAGCGCCTGAAGTAGGAGCAGGGCTGGGAGCTGCGACGCAAGAATTCGGCAAGTCGGCAATTCGACTCCATCCAACTCGCGGCTCAAATCGAAAAGCGTCGTTTAGATAGCGGCGTGTCGGCCTTCCCTCAGAATCAGCAAACAAATCAGCACCGCTTATCAGGAAGAAAAAACCGTTTTGAGAAGAGGCCGCCGACAGCATGCGTCCAGAACCGGGCCACGTTTCTAGTTCTGTCCATCGCAGAGGTGTGGCGGTCATGTCTAAAGCCAGGAATGATTTGGAAGTGTTCGTTGAATTCGGTGACTCGATACCGCCCGCAATATAGATCGTCGTACCAAGCATTGCTCCACATGCGTTCGCAATCGGACCAGGCAAGTCGGGTAGTGGCTTGATCTCTAATAGCCCACCGCGTAGGCTCATTTTAAATACATCGGTGTAATGTCGATCGGCGTCGCTTCCGCCAATACAGACTACTCCGTCCTCGGTACTAATCGAAACTCCGTAACCGAGAGGTCGTGGCAGTCGCCCCACTGCCTGCCATGAGCCCTCTGGCTTGTCTAGTGCCCAAACCTGGTCGTGCCATATTTTTTCACCTCCTAGCCAAGGTGGCCGGTCCGGGAAGTTTGCGCCACCTCCTGCGAGCAAGGTTGCGCCATGCGTACCTGCAAAAGCACCAGCTAGCCCATGTGGGGCAGGCACGTTGGCCAGCTTACGCCAATCCAAGTCGAGTTCTTGACACGCAGCA
>JANLUJ010000604.1:0-5828 GCA_031363425.1 Pirellula sp. | reverse complement strand
CCGCGCTCGAGGCTTAAGGACCTCGAGCGGTTAAACATAGTCGAAACATAGGTCTACTCCCTTGAGCCAGGTTTATGGTCGTATTTCGAGTCTTTCTATCGTTGCTTCGACAGCGCTGAGTAGGGCTTTGGCCTTGTTGACCGTTTCCTGGTATTCGCAAGTCGGATCACTGTCAGCCACTAAGCCTGCTCCCGCTTGAATGTAGATTTTCCCGCCACACATCACCATAGTGCGAAGGGTGATGCAGGTGTCCATGTTTCCACGGTAGTCGAAGTAGCCTACCGCCCCCGCATAAGGCCCGCGTCGCGTCGGTTCGAGTTCGTCAATGATCTCCATCGCTCGCACTTTGGGAGCACCGCTAACTGTCCCAGCGGGCAAACAAGCCTTAAAAGCGTCCATCGAGTCCATCTCGTCCCGCAAGACCCCAGTCACGTTGGATGAAAGGTGCATTACGTGTGAATAATGCTCTACGACCATTAAGTCGCTCAATCGTACTGAGCCAAATTTCGCAACTCGACCAATGTCGTTTCGACCAAGGTCAACCAACATGACATGTTCGGCTCTCTCCTTGGGGTCGGCCAACAGTTCGGCGGCCAGCCGTTGGTCTTCTTCCGATGTCTTTCCACGCGGGCGCGTCCCCGCTAATGGGCGAACGGTCGCAACTCGGTCGACGACTCTCGACATGACTTCAGGGCTGCTTCCTACGAGAGTGCAATGCGGTGTTCGCACGAGGAACATGAACGGACTCGGGTTGATGACTCGCAGCGAGCGATAGACCTCCAGCGGTTCGCAATCACTTTCGATTTCAAAGCGTTGGCTCAACACAACCTGAAAGATATCTCCGGCTTGTATGTAATCGCGGCATTTTAAAACGGCGGATTCAAATTCCGATTGAGTGAAATTGGATTTTGGTCGAATGGTCGGCGACAGGCCAAGTACGATATCCGCTGCTGGCAGCGACGATAAAGATTGGCTGATTCTTTGGGTGACCTCGTTGATACGGCAAACGGCGTTCTCGTATGCCGCTTTATCATCGCCGACCGCAGACCTTGGAACGAGGTTGAGAACCATAACCGTCTTATTCACGTTATCGAAAACCACCAGCAAATCGTAGAACCCAAAATCCAAATCCGGCAAGTTGCGATCATCTTTGGGTGAGTTTGGCAATTTTTCAACGTATCGGACAACATCGTAGGCGGCATAACCAATGGCGCCACCGACAAACGGTGGCAAATCAGGAAGTGTTGCAACAGAAAGGCTACCTAGTTTTGCTCGCAAAAAATCCAATGGATCCGATACCGTTTGGCGGGTGACCTGTCCGTTGTTGTGCCATTCCACTTCGTTTCGGAAAGCTACCACACGGGAACGCGGTCCGATCGCGATAAAACTATATCTGCCGATCTTTTCACCGCCGATTACGCTCTCAAATAAACACGCAGGACTTTGACCGTCATCGAGCAAACGAAAAGCAGAAACGGGGGTCAAATGATCGCTCAAAAGCCGCCTGTACACAGGCACTAAATCGAAATCGCCAGCCAGTGTCTGATAATTTTCAAAACTAGGAAATGCACTCATCCTAAGGAGTTAGCTTTCAATCACGCGAGAAACATTGCCGCAACCGCATCGCCGGATCGGTTCAATATGCCTATACTACCAATGAAGTAGTTTACCGCGAACCAGCACGCGAGAGAATTCCAAGATGAAGTGCCAGCACTGCGAAAAACCGGCGACGTTCCATATCACAGAGCTTACGGAGCCTAATGGGCCAAGCGTTCTGCACCTTTGTGAGGAACACGCTAGAACGTTTTTGTCGAACGAAGGGACAGCTACGCCCGCCTCGGCGCTATCAAGCATGCTGGCGAAACAGCTAAAAATCGAAAAGGCAGCCGAGGAGCTTGCGACCACGGACAAAAAAACTTGTCCCATTTGCGGCATAACTTTCGCCGATTTTCGAAAAGGGGGCCGACTCGGTTGTGCCTACGATTACGTGGCATTCGAGGAGGATTTAGAGCCGTTGCTGGTCAACATCCACGGGGCTTTGCAACATGTCGGGAAGGAACCGACCAATCAATCGGGTTCGCCCGAGCGGCAGCATCGGCTGATGCAGCTTAAGATTGAGATGAAAGAAGCTGTCGAGAAGGAAGACTACGAAACAGCCAGCCGATTACGCGATAAGATATCCAATGTTGAATCCGGTGCGGAAGCCATCGAAGCCGAGCCCGAAGGACTAGATGATGACTTCCAGTCTGAACCCCCAATCGTATAAGTTGCGAAACATAGTTGCTTGCTTATCTACTCCAACGAAAACATCGACCGTGAAACTTGAGGAATTAGCAAATCAGAGCAGCGAATGGATGCGCGGCCAAGGTCCAGAATCGGACATTGTAATGAGCAGCCGAATTCGACTAGCCCGGAATTTGTCTGAGTTTCCATTCATACGGAAATGCACTCCGAAAGACCGCGTTGCCATCGCAACATCGGTCCACCGAGCGCTCGACTCACTCCCATTATCTGCTGATGCGGAATATGTTGACGTCGCAAAGCTCGGCGATTTGGATCGCCAATTTTTAATGGAACGGCAATTGATCAGTCATGAACTAAGCGAAAGCCAAGGGGCCCGAGCAGTCATTCTCGATCCCAACGAACGCTTTAGCATTATGGTCAATGAAGAAGATCACCTGCGGCTGCAAGTCATGCAAAGCGGGCTAGACCTCGAGGCCGCTTGGCATCGTATGGACCAACTCGACAACCAACTCGAAAGCAAGCTAACCTATTCCTTTAACAAACGACTTGGATATTTGACAGCATGTCCGACCAACGTGGGAACTGGCTTGCGAGTCAGCGTCATGTTGCATTTGCCGGCCCTCGTTGCAACCAAACAAATTGACAAAGTATTTCGGGCTCTGAACAAGATCAACGTTGCCGTCCGCGGTTTGTTCGGGGAAGGCTCACAATTTATGGGTGATTTTTATCAAATCAGCAACCAAACAACTCTTGGCAAGAATGAATTGGCGCTCGTTGCAAAAGTCCGCGAGGTGGTTCCTCGATTGATTGACTACGAACGTAAGGCCAGGGAGTTTTTGGTAAGCGAAAGCCGCCAAGATTTGCACGACAACGTCAGTCGTGCGTTGGGGATCCTTTGCACGGCCAAGAAGATCAGCAGCGAGGAAACAATGCACTACTTGAGCAAGGTCCGCATGGGAGTGAATCTAGGCCTGATTGATGACGTAAAGATACCGACGGTCAACAAACTCTTCATTCATACGCAACCAGCTCATCTTCAAAAACTATGTGGGCATAAGCTAAGTGTAACCGATCGCAATATCGAACGCGCCAATTATTTGCAGCTGCATTTAACAAAACGCCCCGAAAGCGAAATCAACTAAACGACTTTCTCGAATTGGTAGGCCATAGCGACAAAATGGATAGCCATCGTGACTGGCAATCCACTGGGAGTACGGTTTGAGACTGATGGTAGACGCCAAAACAGTTCGCTGGGCGGGAACAGTTGAGGACAACTGTTCTACTCTTTCTTTGCTTCGAAATCGACTGAATTAAGGGCTTCGACCAGTCCTTCGATTTCGTCCATTTTGACTTGCAATTCGTCCTGCATTTTGGTCAGTGTCGCGATGGTTTTTTCGCTTCGATCGGCACGAGCCAAAAGCTGTTCGCGGGAGGAGAGGTCCCCCATCGCTTTAAGCAAATCACCAATGTATTTTTCTATCTGTTCCTTTCTAGCGGTTAACTTTTGGATTTGGCCTTGAATCTCAGCGCCGCGAGCATCTTTCGCTGCATGTTGCTGGGCCTCGACCAGTTGGCTTCGCAATTGTTGAATCGCTAATGCATTCATGGCTTTGGAAACAGTCTGCCTTGCTTTGTCAGCATCGCTAGCACTGATCGCTCTTTGCTTCTCAAGCTCTACAACTTGGTCCAGTTCTTTTTTGGCCGCCATGACGTCATCTTCAATGCCTTTGGTTTCTAGGATTGACATCCTTTTTTCCAAGTCCGCCGTACTCGATTTCGTGGTGTCCTTTGCATCTGAAATCGCTTTATACAAGGCCACCTCCGATGCCAAATCCCACGTCACCTTCTGTAATTCCAGTTGCGCCGCAATCAGAAGCTGATCGCCTGCCGCTCTCGATAAGGGAAATGCTGACGATTTTGATTGCATATGGAGCATGCCATCCTCAATCAACTTTCGCCATTGCTCAAGTTGCGATTCTGCCTCCGCTATCCGCTTTCTCAACTTAGTGTCAGTAGAATAAGACTGTTTGAGCCGACTGTCCAAGGACAGCTTTTTTAAAGTCCACAATGGCTTTAGTGTCTTTTCCATGTCCGAATATTGCCCCTTCAATTTTGTATTGGCAACAAAAGCAGGAATCGCGGCATCGGACATAACCAAGCCCTCAAATTGAAATTGTTGCTCGGATTGTCCATTTGAATCCCTCGCTCCAATGGTCATCGCGATCAATATGACGGTGACGATTCGCGGCCGAATTGCAATGCAGACTAACAAGGACCTGTATAAAATCGATCGTTTCATTTTTCTTCCTTATTGAGTAACAATGGGCTTTTGATTGAGCGCGATCTGATTGCGGATAGCAACTCGTTTGGTGTTCAGTAATCTTGCCTGGAGCTCTTGGATTTCACTGTCCGCCTGATGTTGTTGTGCCCACCGTAAATTCAAATCATCAATTCGGTTTCCAATGTCCTGCGTTCTCAGCACAATCGATTTCAACAAGCGTTCTGCATCGGAAGCACTTGGCGCACTTTCCGTTGCGAGCTGTCTCGGCGTGCCATTATCAATTCGCAAATTCGAATTCCAAGCCGTAGTCATGATCGCTATGGCTATTAAAGTGCTTGCGGCCAAGGCCAATCGAAGCATCGAGCGACTTTTGACGTGCGACCTACGCTGAATTTCCAGTGCGCTGAACGTAAGCAAGGAGTTTTCCGCCGCGCCCCAGTACTCTAGTTGTCGAATCAGTTCTTTGTCCGAAGGGTGTTCGTTCATGATTTTGCAACTGCCATTTCGATCTTTTGTTTCAATAGTTTTTTTGCACGATGCAATCGTACCTCGAGAGTATTCATCTTTTGATTCATGGTGCGAGCAAGTTCTTGGACTGTGTTGTCCTGAAGATAGACTAGGACCAGGATTTCGCGATCTCGGTACGGCAGTTGTTTCATGGCAGACTGAATGGATTCCCATCTTGGGTCTTCCTTCGTTTCCTGCTGAACCAAATAATGCTTTTTCGAATAATCCATGATCCAACGATCCTGCAGTCGACGCACCCATCGACGAATCGATCGCTGTTGGTTGCGAGTCTGAGCAATCGCTATCCGGGTGATCCAAGTTTTGAGAGAGGATTCGTTTCGAAAGGAACCGATCTTACGCCAAACTTGAATCCAAACGATTTGGATTACATCCTCCATTTCAGGGTCAAAGGCCATCAGTCGTCCCACTAGTTTGCGGATCGAATTGCCGTGCAAGTCAATCAAGTCTTGCAATGCATTTGTTTCTTGCCGCTTGAGGCGTTCGATCAAGCACGCGTCGTGGTCTGATTCCACGGCGTTCTCAGATCTATTTTCAGGTAGCAATGAAGTCACTTCGAGCATCGATGACGCATTTCGAAAATCCTTGTGGCATAGGCTTCCAGCCTGTGATTGCATTTCAATACACAGGCTGGAAGTCTATGCTAAGCCGTGTGACACTCGGGCCAGGCCCAAGCTACCGTGACACTCGGGCCAGGGGCTCAAGCTACCGTAACACAATGCCTGCCGCTCGCCTAACACCAATTAGACACCGCCTAAATCAAAATACTTACATCGGC
>JANLUJ010000583.1:0-4965 GCA_031363425.1 Pirellula sp. | reverse complement strand
ATCGCTGCCAATGTGCTTAACCGTTTGGTTGGTTGGGCTCAGAGAGACCTTCCATTCCTCCTTGTCGCCGTTATTCCAAGCGATGGTCAGAAGGTGGTGTTCAGCGGACCATTTGCCACGCTCTACGATATTAAAGCGGTTTTCAGAACTGGTTCGGAATACGGTCATATCGTCGAAGAAGACTTCGTTGTACGTTTCCTCTTTGCCACGAAGTTCCCAGCGACCCATCAAGTATTCGGGAGCTGTCAGCTCAGCCTCCAACTCCTTTGCGGTCATGAATGGGAAGCGAGCCCAAAGGTCGTTACCCTCCGCGTGCATGTCCTGGTACCAATCGCGCCAAAGGCGGGAACCGTGTGGAATGACGGGAGCTCCGCCTGGGTAAGCGACTACGTTTGCATTGGTGAAGGCATGGCCAGGTGGTGGCACATGCGCAAATACGGTCGCGTTAATGCCGGCTAAATCCTCGGCCAGCCACTGAGCGAAACCGTTGGGAGCACCCGTATTGCAAGCGTAGAGGACGATGATGACACCCGGGTTGCATTTGGGACGAAGGGCATTCGCCAAAGTTGTCGCTCCCTCCCGTTTTCGAATATCTGCCGACGCGAGCGCGTTCGAGTTACCGTGGCCAAAATAGGCAAAGACGTCCCAGCCGCCGGGCCGTTCCTTAATGGTCTTCAAAAACCCCTTGGCATCTGCGGTTTTGCTGTCCTCGGTATTCTCGAAGCGCACCCATGGGGGTAACGAGTGGATCTTCTGAAATGCCGCCGCGCCGACATGAAAAGCTCCCGTTGCATCGTGCCGGTCAACCTTGTTGTGGGCCGGGGCCATAATCAATCCGTTCATTGCTCTACCTCATTGAATCAATTGTCAGAATCGAAAAAAGGTGGCGTCCTGGCCTTTGGCAAGATGCCAAGGGTTGGACAACAGTCAATGCGTCATTCCGATCCAAAAGGTCCCACATTTCGAATCGATTTTCTAAAAAAAGTTGAGAGGACACCGAGCAATGGATCATCGTTTGTCGAACAGCGTGAAAATGTCTCTCTAAAAGGTACCCGACGTTATCGCCCATTACACACACTAAACTGACAGCATACTCGTGGTATAATGCGGCCCGTGTTGCTGTCGGGTGCAACCCAACCTGGCATCCCAATCTCTCCGAACTTAATCCTTTGGGAATTGCTATTATGTTTATCTCGTGCCATTCTCGTCGCAGTGTACTTGCAAGTTTGACTATGGGTGGCATCGGCCTGGCTGCGTTGCATTCGAATGCGTGGTCTCGGTCTCCTAAGGAATCGCCTACGGCCAGGCGTTCGTCTATAAAGATACGCAAAGTGCGAGCTATTACCGCGGCACCGGATGGCATTCGCTTGGTCGTCGTCAAAGTGGAGACCGATGAGCCTGGATTGTACGGTTTGGGCTGCGCCACGTTTAACCAGCGACCACTGCCGGTTGTCGAATCAATCAACTCGTACCTCGACCCATTTGCGCGAGGAAAGAGTGTGGATGATATCGAGGATATGTGGCAAACTGCCTACACTAGTTCCTATTGGCGAAACGGACCTGTGCTTAACAATTCTCTGAGCGGTCTGGACATGGCATTGTGGGACATCAAGGGAAAGCTGGCTGGTATGCCGGTGTACCAGCTGCTGGGTGGCAAATGTCGGTTCGCGGTCGATCTCTACGCGCATGCTAGTGGCCGGGATGCCAAGGAAGTTGAGGATAGCGTGCGATCGTATATGGAGCGAGGGTATCGCCATGTACGCATCCAACTTGGCGGATACGGTTCGCCCCATTTGTCGAGTAAGCCAGCCTTCGCAGAAGCAGGATTTGGAGCGCCGGAGGACCAACACATGGATTCCGGTCCCTACTTGCGAGCTATGCCCAAGCTGTTTGAGCATGTCCGCAACAAACTTGGTGATGAAATCGAGTTGCTGCATGATGTTCATGAACGGATTCAACCGATCGAGGCAATCCAACTAGTCAAAGAACTTGAGAAATACCGTCCGTACTTTATTGAAGATCCATTTTCACCTGAGCAAAACGGCTACTTCAAGATTTTGCGCCAGCAGTCAGCATGTCCGATCGCCATGGGCGAGTTGTTTAACAATCCACATGAGTGGATCGATCTAATAACGAACCGCTACATTGATTTTATCCGCGTCCATTTGTCACAGATTGGTGGGCTTACGCCCGCTCGCAAACTTGCAACACTGTGCGAGCATTTTGCAGTGCGGACAGCCTGGCATGGTCCAGGTGATGTTTCCCCGGTCGGGCATGCTTGCAATGCTCACTTGGACATGGCTGTCCATAACTTTGGCATTCAAGAAGGCCCGAGATTTGGCGAGCGATTGCAGGAGATCTTTCCAGGTTGTCCCGAGATCAAGAACGGTTACATGCATGTAAGTGACAGACCAGGTTTTGGTGTTGATATCGACGAAAAGGCGGCAGCCAAGTACCCGATGCCGGAGCATCCTGGATATTGGTCTCCGGTCAGACGTAGAGATGGTACGGCAGTGAGACCTTAGCGAAACTCAAGCTCGTAGACAATCTTCGTCCATGTTTATCGCTGCAACGCATCCTCATTTGAGTTAACGTTTACTTACTTTCGTGAGAATATGGCTTCGCAAGACTATCATTTTATCACTCGCTGGAAAGTTTCCAGTGACTGCATGCAAGTCTACAAGATCATCGACAACCCCATTGACTTAACCCGATGGTGGCCAAACGTATATCTAGAGGCGCATGAAATAGAACCAGGCGATGAGAACGGCATCGGCAAAGTGGTCTCGTTGCTAACCAAAGGCTGGTTGCCATACACGTTGCGTTGGCAATTTCGTGCGACAGAAAAGATCCTTGGCCAACGACTCGCCCTCGACGCCTTCGGGGACTTCGTTGGACGAGGAATTTGGACCTTTGAACAAGATGGTGATCAAGTTGCGATCACTTTTGATTGGAAGATTCGTGCAACGAAGCCTCTTTTGCGACACTTAAGTTTTCTACTAAAACCCGTCTTCTCTGCCAATCATCGGTGGGCTATGGCCCAGGGGCGAAAGGCGCTAGTCCGAGAAATAGACAGGCTGAACCGAAATCATTGATGGCCTTTGGAGTTAGACGATGAAGTTTCCGACGTTTTGGATTCGATTGCAAAATGCGAGCGGTACCATTGGTGCCCGCGGTTGGTCGGACCTGAGTCTCGACGAAGCGACTCGCAACGCGGAAGTTCGCTTACAACGCATATGCTGCAATGAGCGCGATCTCCCATTGGCTTGAAAAGACTAGGAAAACAATTCGTGGACTACACGACCACTCACATCGGTCAACCGGAAATCACGTCCAGAGTATCGGTAGGTCAATCGTTGATGGTCTAGCCCCATCAAATGCAAAATCGTAGCGTGCAAATCATGGACGTGCATGCGGTTTTCCACTGCGTGCATACCAAATTCATCTGTTGCACCGAAGGTCAATCCACCCCGAATCCCTCCGCCAGCCAAGGCCATGGAGAACCCAGTATGATGGTGATCGCGACCAGGTTTGGCCGATTCGTTCTTCTTGTTGATTTCCGAGTAGGGAGTCCGCCCAAATTCGCCACCCCAAATTACCAGTGTGTCTTCCAACATCCCTCGCTGTTTTAGGTCGGTCAAGAGAGCTGCCGTCGCTCGATCGCTGTCAGCACACAATTTGCGGTGTTGACTATCGTTGTCGGTATGCGTGTCCCATGGCTGTTTGTTCTTGTTGGTTACATAGTAGACCTGCACCATGCGCACTCCGCTTTCCAATAGCCGTCTAGCGATCAAGCAGCTATTGGCAAATGGAGTGTCTCCATACATGTCTCGAGTTTCTTTCGATTCCAATGAGACGTCAAACGATTCGCGAACTTCACCTTGCATTTGAAAGGCCAGTTCCATCGCACGAATTTGCTCGTCGAATATCGCGTCGTTTTCGCGAGCCTGCATGTGCTTTCGATTCAGAGCTTGGAATAAATCCAATTGCTGCCTTTGCTCAGCCCGGTTCAGCAGTGGATGCCGAATGTTGGCTACCATCTTGTCGACGTCTAAATCGTTCGTATCCACGGAGGTCCCTTGGTATTGGCCTGGTAGAAAGGAGTTAGACCACAATTGAGGTCCTACAACTGGTCTCCCCGAACTGAGCACAACGAAAGCTGGAAGGTTTTGATTTTCGCTTCCCAGTCCATACGACATCCATGAACCTAAGCTGGGACGCACGGGCTGCAGGTGACCGCAGTTCATCATCAGCAAACCAGGTTCATGGTTTGGAACATCGGTGTGCATGGAACGGATAACACACAGGTCGTCGGCATGTCGTGACATGCGAGGTAGCAGTTCGCTCAGCACCACGCCTGACTCGCCATATTGTTGAAAACGAAACGGGGAAGGCATATAACCTGAACCTTTCGATTCCTTGTATAGTTTTCCGGATGGTTGCTCTCCTTCGTGTTTTGCAAGCAACGGTTTGGGATCGAAGGTATCCACATGAGACGGTGCGCCGTTCATGAACAGGAAGACAACTCGCTTCGCGCGCGGTCTGAAATGAGGATTTCCAAGGGGTGGTGTCTCCCCCGAGGCACCGTCTGCCAAGCCTGCATTGGCCATCGCGCTCAACCACCCAAGAGCACCAAAACCAGCTCCACATCGATGAAGCATTTGTCGGCGTAAAACCTTACTTGGATCCCACATGTTCAACCCTCAATCAACAAACAAAAGTTCATTCGACGCGAGCAATACTTGCACGTATTTGGTCCATTGACGCAATTGATCGCCGCCATCATTTAAAAAAGCCATTCCCATTTGCAGTTCGTCGTGTTCTGGTTGTCGGGAATAGACGGATGCATAAACCCTTTGGATACGATCCTCTACTCTCGAAACATCCAACGCAACAATTTTCTTTGCAAGCTGTTCACTTTGTTTGAGCATCCATGGGCTGTTCAACGCGAAGAGTTTTTGAATC
>JANLUJ010000522.1:0-4210 GCA_031363425.1 Pirellula sp. | reverse complement strand
GCTGGGTGTGGTGCTTTTTGAAATGCTTACAGGCAGACTCCCCCAGCAATCCGCAGACGAAGTTAATCCAAGAAAATGGAATGCCAGTGTATCGCCTGCAATGTCCGCGATCATTCGCAAATGCTTGGAAGCGGATCCCGTTGATAGATACCAATCGGCCGATGCGTTACGCGACGACTTGACCGCACAGTTCCATCATGAACCACTAGTGCATCTGTCTGAGCCTAGTCTAACCGAACGCTTGTTAAAATGGTGTCATCGCCATCCTAGGTTATCCTCTTCCATTTCGATCGGATCCTTGGCGACAATCCTCATTGCGTTCTTAGTAGTGGTAATGGTTCTCGGGCAAATGGCACGGAGTAAGGCAGATTGGGTCCATCGCATGGATTTGCTCAGGGAAAGAATCCCAAATTCGATGGCCATGTTGACCTCCCTCGCCACGGTACCGGAACTTGAACCCGATGTTTCAGTGGACCTCCAACAGACGTTTTCTTTGATCGGATCCATGAGCTCCCTCCCAAATCAAGTCGACCCGCGATGGGAAAATCGTGAAGGTGTCAGCGATGAAATCCGAGCAGATTTTCGGCTACTTGCTTGGCTTACGAAGCAAAGGTCATGGCTGAAAGCGCCGACCGTCCCCAGTGGCTTGGATAGCACGGAACCATTGAGCGACGAACGAGAGTTTGATGAACAATCGCAAAGCCCATTGAAACTAATTCAAGCAAGAGAGTACAACTCTGCGATCCGTTTGCTCCAGAAGCGAATCGAGCGAAACCCGCGAGATTACGTTGGTTGGTGGCTTCTGGGCGACTGCTACAAGTTCAAATTGGACGCCTTGAATTCGCAGCAAGCTTTCACGGTATGTATTGCGTTACAACCAAAGTCCTCGATCGCATACCTAAACCGTGGGGAGTCTCGATTTATGGCCTCTATGTTTGCATTGGCAGCGGAAGATTTTGCGAGAGCATATACGCTCGCCCCGTCCTTGCATTTGTCTCGCTTGACTCGTGCTCTAGCCCTACAGAAGCTCGGCCGATTCGGTGAAGCGATTTCTGAATTGGATAGGGCGATTGATGCGGGCTATGCCACAGTAAGTGTCTATCGGTTGCGAGCTGAACTTTTGGGAGCATCCGGCGATGTGGACGCTGCAAAACTTGATTATGCCAAGGCATTGCAATTCCAGCCTACCACGGACAAACAATGGATCGATCGTGGCTTGATCAGGCTCGGTTCGAGTCCGGCACTTGCCGCAGAGGATTTTGAAAGTGCATTGGTAGCAAACCCAAGATCTGTCGACGCGCACCAAAAGCTCGCCTACGTGTATTCCGAACTGCTTCACAATCCAGAAAAAAGTCTCGAACATTCGAATCGTCTCGTCGAATTAGCGCCTGGGCAGCCGACGCATTTGGCGGGTAGGGCCGTATTGCACGCTCGTGCTGGGCGGACAAATGATGCAGCGGACGACCTTCGTTCGCTTGAGGCAATGCTCGTACATGATCCTATTGAAATATACCAAGTGGCTTGCGGATATAGCATATTAGCAGGCGCTGCGACATTGCAGGGGCAAGACGCGATAGCCTATTCCAAGGCGGCATTTGGTTGGTTTACTAGGGCAGTTGGGGCAGACCCAAGTATTTTAGCCATTGCCCAGACAGATCCGGACGTAAAATGGATGCGTGAGCAATCCCAATTTCACGAAATCGCAAAGGCCGTCACTACTCTCAAGTTGAACCCGCCGTAGCAACCAAACCATGATCAATAGAAACAAACAACGAAAACGCGGCCTGCGAATTGAACGGTTGGAAAATAGAGATATGTTCGCGCGCGATGAGGTTGCGTTTGCAGGCTTCGGTAGCTTGACTTTTAGTATCGCACCTGACGGTACTCACGTTGGACACGCAATCAGCACACTACAAGGCGACTTCAACCAAGTCGCTCCATCCGCTCAGTGGCAACAAGCATTAGCCCGCGCGTTTCAGAAGTGGAGCGTTCACGCCAATATTAACATCGGGAACGTCTCGGACAATGGCGCGGCCTCGGGTGTATATGGACCGACGCGTGGCGACGAACGATTTGGAGATATTCGAGTTACTGGCTTTGATTACGGAAAGGACACGTTTGCTGAAGCTGTATCGGAAAATACACGATCCGTTGGAACGTGGGCGGGCGATGTTTTTTTCAATACAGCTGTTGACTGGAAGAACGTAGATGCCATCGAGGCCGCGGCATTACACGAGGTTGGACATATCCTAGGGCTTGGACATAGCGACGATCCAGCATCTCCGATGCACGTGCATGGTCCGAGCAGCGCGTTGCAGTTGACACCACAAGACATTCTTAATCTTCAATCGATTCATGGTACTCGAAATCCCGACCCGAACGAAGATGGAAGCGGTAATGATTCCATTGAACGAGCTTCTGAGATTAAAGGTGGTGAAGATGACGAATCGGTACTCGAGGGCTTTAATGGCAACCAAGTTTGGATTCAGTTCGGCGATCTTCACACTGCAAACGATCGCGATGTCTATGAAATAAAAACCTCGGTCAACTATTCGGGGCCGTTGTCGATTGAACTGCGAACAGCTGGTCTAAGTCTCGCAAAGCTTAACGCCGAAATTACGGATGTGCATGGGAAAATTCTCAGCCAAATCCAATTGTCCGGTGACTTCGGTGGGACTTCTGTTTTGACTCTCAATCAAACTTCACCGGACGGCAAGTACTATTTACAGGTCCACGCAGGTGCCGATCCGTTCTGGGCCACAGGGGACTATAGCATTACCATAGCAACTCCGACTCGACTACTATCCGATGCGAACACGATTGCCGAGTGGACTCGAAAAGCGCATCGTTGGTATTATGACAGCGATCGATTGAAAGATGGCTTTTCGTACCAACTGCTGCCAAGTTCCAGTGATGGGCCTGAGAGCGACGACAAGCATACGGACGACACGTTTGGGAAGAGCGTTGACATGCCATTGGCGTTGATGACTACATCCCGGACGGTCTACCAAGTTGTAGGTACGATTAGCGATTTGGTGGATATCGATCACTACCGCGTGGTTGCTCCCAAGATTCTTAATGGAAAGAATGAGTTAGTAATCGACTTAGAGTCATTGAAAGTTGGTGGCCTCGTTCCGCAGGTCAAGTTACTTGACAAGAGAGGAGTTGGTCTAAAGTCAGAGGTCCGCGTTCAAGGTTATGGACAAACGCAGTTGGTGTGGGGCAACGTCCAATCCGAACAAGAGTTTATCATTGAGTTGAAAGCCGGCTCAGTTAGCGATGAGTTCAAGACCGGGAGCTTTTCGTTGAACGCAACTTTCTCGGGCCCATCGGTGCAACCTGAGTTGATGGTATCCGGGAATTTGATTGACGGAAAAGGGACTGTTGAGCGTGAATGGTACGTTGCAAGACCACAGCTATTAGGTTTTTCGCTCGAGGGCATAACCCCATCGCCTCTTACCGAAGGCCAGATTTGGGTCTCTGTTTTCGATGACCAGCGAAGACTGGTGACCGGCTTAATCGCCCCTTTGAATTCTCTCCGTTCGGCCCCTGGATTGTTCCTCAACCCGGGTACTTACTTCTTTCAAATTGCGTCGGTGGTCAATGGCGCAAGCGTGTCAGACGTTGCATATCGATTCATGGTGGAGCGACCTTCTCAAGCCATCGGCCCTTTGTTAGGCGGCACTGCGGTGCAGCCGCTCTTCCTATGTCCAGGCTCGACGACTCAGTATTGCTACCCGGATAGCCCAACTCCTGTCGCAACAACGCAGAAGGTTGGGCCGCAGCCGTCAATCCCATTGCCTGCACCATCCAACCAGCCAATTGTGCCGAGCTCGAACTCATGGTACTGGACAAACAATTTCTTGCCGACGAATCCCACCAATGCTTTGGATGTAACCGGGAACGGAATCGTTGATCCGCTTGATGTATTAGTCATTATCAACGCTATCAACTCGATCGGATTGGGACCCGTCCCTACGCCTCCTCAGTTCCTTGGCCATCTTGACACCAATGCAAATGGACTGGTGGATCCACTGGACGTACTGATGGTGATCAATTATCTGAATGCGAGAGTGTAGGCAAGACGAACATTTTTGCCCAACCTTAACATCTCACACTATCTGTAACGCTGCTATTCGCAATGCGGACGGAACTCTTGATGGAATCGAACCATTATTGTCGACCTTGTCTTCTGTGGCAGTGTCTCAAT
>JANLUJ010000519.1:0-8399 GCA_031363425.1 Pirellula sp. | reverse complement strand
AGCAGGCGACTGGTTCGTTTGGCAACTCGTGGGCGGTACGGCTGAGACTCTCACGCGATCCACTTGCCAAGCAGGTTACAAAGCCATGTGGTCAGCGAAAGATGGATATCCGTCCAGCGACTACCTCAATGCTGTTCATCCCGAGCTTGCGCGAGCAGCTGCGGAATGTTTGCCTGGTATCATGCGTTCGCCCGGTGAATGCGCAGGCCGGTTATCTGACGCCATGGCTAATCGATTGGGGCTTCGCCAAGGGATACCTGTTTCCGCTGCCATCATCGATGCGCATTCCGCGGTACCGGGAGTCGGTGCAGCGGAGCCTGGTACATTGGTGATGGTACTCGGCACAAGCAGTTGTCATATGCTCAACTCCACCGTACTTTCGGAAGTGCCTGGTGTTGCCGGTATCGTCGATGGAGGCATCCTGCCAGGTATGTTCGGCTACGAAACCGGACAAGCGGCGGTGGGGGATGCGTTCGCATGGCTGCGTCGATTGCTTGGACTGGAATCTTTCGATTCGATAGCAAGCGCTGCCAAAAACTTATCGCCAGGTGCGGATGGTGTGCTGTGCATGGACTGGATGAACGGCTGCCGTACGCCACTGATGAATGGCGGGCTTCGTGGTGCATTCACTGGCCTGGGGTTAGAACACGGGCCCCAGCATTTGTATCTAGCACTCATGGAAGCGTCAGCGTTTGGGCTCCGATGGATTGTTGAGTTGCTTCGCGATGGCGGAGTTGCAATCGACCGATTGGTCGCTACTGGAGGACTGCCGCATCACAATCGCGCCATCGTCGAGGTATATGCGGATGTACTCGGCCTCGACATTGAAATCCATCCCTCCACGCAAGGCCCAGCTGTCGGCGCAGCGGTATTGGGTATGCTTGCTGCTGGACCGCAAACAAGCGGCTTTCAAAACGTGATCGAAGCGGCGACGGCAATGGCAAGTGTTCCGCATGGCAAACAAAACATCGTGCGGGCTCGACCCGATCGGACGCAACTTTACAATCCTCTTTACCAAAACTATCGCCGCTTGGCGGACCAAATCGCAAACCCTTCCATATGAATATGACCGATACAATCAATTCCACGATCACTCTCGTCGCCTCGGGCGATCTTCGCGACTCTGCAAATCGTGTTTGTTGGGAAGCTCAACAACAGATGGAGCGACAACTCACCGCCGCCATCTCGAGTTTCGGTCGCCAAGTAAAACGCGGTCACGGCTACGATACTGCTCGGGGTCACGGCTTCATATCATCGCAACGACAAGGCATTGAGGTCTTCAAAACGATTGACTCCAGCGCGCCGCTTATCGTTGCCGAAGCCGTATGGCAATACTCGCATCATGTGCTAGCAGGACTGATGACGCATAAAGGGCCCATCCTCACCGTCGCCAATTGGTCGGGTCAATGGCCGGGGCTCGTTGGTCTGCTCAATCTCAACGGATCCTTGACCAAGGCAGGTGTGAAGTACAGTTCGCTATGGAGCGAGACGTTCACCGATGAAGCATTTTTGAGAAAGCTTAAAACTTGGCTTGAAACCGGAAGAGTGATCCACGACACGTCGCACGCCAAGCCGCTTAACCCAAATGGTTGCGACCCCAAGGCGCAAGCCGTTGGTAAACAGGTTGCGACCACGTTGCGGCGCGACAAAGCCATCTTGGGTATTTTTGACGAAGGCTGCATGGGAATGTTCAACGCCATCATCCCGGATTCATTGCTCAATCCACTGGGTGTATTCAAAGAACGGCTTAGTCAGTCAGCTCTCTACTACGAAACTCGTCAAATCAACGATGAAGAAGCGCAGGGAGTTCGCAGCTGGCTCGACCAGCAGGGCATGGTCTTTCATACTGGCCCGAACCATGTTTCGGACTTGACCGATGCTCAGATCCTAGACCAGTGTCGCATGTACATTGCCGCACTTCGCATTGCCGATGATTTTGGCTGCGATGCGATCGGGATTCAGTACCAACAAGGCCTAAAGGACTTGTTGCCAGCCAGCGATCTCGTCGAAGGCATGCTCAACGATTCTGTTCGACCGCCCGTGAAGTCTCGCGATGGTTCAAGGGTGCTTTATCCGAATCGACCACTCACGCATTTCAACGAGGTCGACGAATGCGCGGGTTTGGATGGATTGATCACGGATCGCATCCATCGGGCGCTAGGACAACCCGTCGAGAATACGCTTCACGACTTGCGTTGGTCGGATCGGGACGCCTCCGGAACAGTCAACGAAGAGGTTTGGGTATTGGAGATCAGTGGGGCTGTGCCCGCATCGCATTTCGCAAAAGGTTGGGCAGAGGCCGAGGGGTTCCGGCAACCGGCCATGTACTTTCCGTCCGGCGGCAGCACCATTCGCGGCATATCGAAACCCGGCGAAGTGGTATGGTCGCGAATCTACATCGCCGAGGGTAGATTGAAAATGGACTTGGGCCGAGCTACCGCTGTCGAACTACCGAGAAAAGAAACCGAAAGGCGATGGAATGCGACCACACCGCAATGGCCGATCATGCACGCTGTGATCCATGGCGTTACACGCGATCAAATGATGGCGCGACATCAAGCCAATCACATCCAGGTCGCCTATGCCAATAGCGCGGCCGAGGCCGACATCGCGATGCAAGCCAAAGCGATCGCGGCGTCTGAACTCGGTATCGAAGTAGCAATTGCAATGGCGACTTGAACTCCTTGGCTGGAGCAGCATGCGCGAAATGAGTGGGATAGGCTTCCAGCCTGTCATAACGGAATCGACGGGCTGGAAGCCTATCCGAAGCCTATTCCACTTGCGTTGATCGCGTTATGGACTGAGTATCGAGACAAGGACTACGCCAACAATCAAAAAGCACCACATAACTAAGTTAGCAATACTGAGCCACAATCCTATGTAAACGGCTGTCTTTTCCGTGTCGGGACTTTGGCCATTTCGAATTTTTCCGAATTCGTTGGATGCAAATACGATGGCGAGAATACTACACAACACAGCGCCAAAAAAAGTTGGGCAAAGAATCCAACTGATGATGCCGAGAACGAGCACAACTGTTCCGTTACCGGATTTACTGTAACCCGCCGACTGAACCGCTGAATTGGGTATTGTGCCAAATGGGTTAGAGGCCCCGCCAATTGGTCTCGCCATGGGATTTTGTAGTTTGCGGGACTGAAATCGCCAGGCCGCAATTCCTATCCATTGTTCTGAAAATTCTTCACGAATGTGACAGGAATCATCCAATCGTCCCTGAGTTATCCAATCGAGAACCGTTGCGGTGTCCGAAGGGCCATAAACCATTGCGTTCGGCGTCCGCACGAAATACTTAGCTTGAGGCATGGGAGCCTGGATGGGAGCTTGTGACGTTGACGTAGGCTCGGTTGCTCCCAGCGATTTTTCGGTGGGCCTTTCGGTTGGGAGCGATGACCATGAATCTTCCAACGGTTGCAAGATTGGAGCGTTCGATTCGATTCTTGGTGCGTAGCTCGTTTCAACCACGGCCGGGTCAACAGACGTGGACATTTGGTTTGACTGGTCCATGGCGACACCACCCACGACATAGACCAATCCGCAAACTGGGCAGCGAGCTTTGCGCCCGACGAATTCGTCATTCACTCTAAGTGTTTTACCGCAACCCGAGCAAATGGAGTCAATTGGCATGTTCAAAATCCAATCTCAAGTCAAAGGATGTTTGTCTGGATGAAGATAAACAAATGACTTGCCTAACCTGCCGCCATAATTTCCGGCCCTAATCTTTTGGAGGCCCTTCACCGGCAAAGCAGCGGCTATCGAAGCATACGTTGCTTGTGCTACTTTGTCCAAATCCGTACCGTTGATGATGATCTCCATGATAGAGACGACCCCTTCGGGTACAAGGGATTTGTCGCCCAGTTTTGCCTTCAACGTCGGACAATACTCGGCATAGGTACTTGCAATCAAAAATTTGTAACTACTACCAGCTTTGCTGGCACTTGCTGCAACTCCGCCAGGGAACGTGGTAATGACACCGGGCATCCCGTCGGCAGCGACGGCTGCGCGTTCTGCTGCTTCGATTGCGGCGTCCTCGGAATAAGCGAGAAACCAAAGATTTCCGCCCATGATACCATCGGCGTAGCCGAATCGTCGCGTTAGAAAGAACTCGCCACCCAACGTTGGAATGGTCCAACCCTTGTGGCCAAACATCTCGGTGCGCGTTTGATGCCCATCACCAAAAAAAGCGATTTTGCGTCCAAGTTTGAAATAGGGATCCGTATCGAGGACGTTGAAACATCGAGTCGTTGGGCAGGTCAAAACGTTTTGGCTAAGTCTGGCCAGGAGGACTTTTTCTAGATGAACAACTCGGTCTTTGCGAAATCGCGGAACGTGAAACTGAAGTATTGCACCGACTCGACCATCGGGCGTCTCCTGGCCGGACGACTTGCCGTCTAGTATCTGCTCGATACCAGCTTCGCAGTCGCACAAAATCGTGCTGCTCGCGTGGCCCGTTGCAGCCTGACAAGCGGCCATCAACCATTTTCGATCCCGGGCGGTCACTAAAACAGAGGCGTATATGCTTTTAAAAGCTTCAGCGTAAGTATCTTCAACAAGAAGGTCCCATTGTGGGTTATTCTTCCACGGTGTCATAGAGCGCGCCTAGAGAGCGGTAAAAGCAGATGATTCATTTTCGGCCGGCTATTGTAATGGATACTGAGGTGATCTGTTTCGAAATCTCGCCTCCGATGCGATAAAGTTGGTCCTTGACAGAAACGCAGAATAGCCAATCATTTCCGTTGCCAGTTTCCAACGGCAACGATCTATAGATCCGGTGTTGTCACCAACCAGAAATCACTGATGAAAATCCACGAATACCAAGCAAAAGAACTGTTCCGCAAAGCTCAAGTACCAGTGTTGCAGGGTTTTGTTGCAAAAACACCGGAAGAAGCCAAAGCGGCCTTCGATAAACTCGGCGGGCCAATTGCGGTTGTGAAAGCTCAATTGCATGCAGGCGGACGAGGCAAAGGGACCGTGATTGAGGTTCCATCGCAGCGCGGAGTGCAATTGGTAAAAAGCGGGGATGAAGCTGCCACCGTTGCAAAGAATCTACTTCACAATCGCTTGGTCACGGTCCAAACCGGCCCTGCGGGTAGCAAGGTCAATCAAGTATTCGTTGAACAAGGTTGCAAGATCGCTCGCGAGTTGTATCTTGCGGTGGTCGTCGACCGAGGAAGTCAAATGCCATTGCTGATGGTTAGTAGCGAGGGTGGCGTTGAGATCGAGAAGGTGGCGGCAGAGACTCCGGAAAAGATCCTGAAAGAATCCTTCGATCCAGCCCATGGCCTGCAAGGCTTTCAGGTTCGAAAGCTATGCAAAAAATTAGGTATCTCCGGGGATGCCGCCAAAAGTGCAGATTTTTTCATGAAAAAGATTTGCAGGCTCTTCGTCGACCTCGATTGTTCGATGGCCGAAATCAATCCGCTAGTTATCACTGAAGACAACAAGATGATCGCTTTGGATGCGAAAATCACGTTCGACGATAACGCCTTGTTTCGGCACCCGGATTTGAAAGAACTGCGAGATTTGAATGAAGAGGAGCCAGCTGAGATTCGCGCCGGCAACACCGGGCTCAGCTATGTAAAACTGGAGGGTAGTATAGGTTGTCTCGTCAACGGCGCAGGCCTTGCCATGGCAACTATGGATATCATCAAACTTCATGGCGGCGCACCAGCGAATTTCCTAGACGTGGGCGGCGGTGCGAATACTCAGCAAGTGACAGAAGCGTTTCGCATCATTCTGTCGGATCCGAATGTCAAAGCAATTCTCGTTAATATTTTCGGTGGTATCGCGCGGTGTACGACGATTGCTCAAGCCATCATCGAGGCCTCCAAAGAAGTAGGGTTCACGGTGCCACTGGTAGTGCGTCTCGAAGGTACCGAAGTCAACGAAGGCAAGAAAATGCTCAAAGACAGCGGGCTAGCCATCATCTCCGCCGACGACTTAACGGACGCAGCGAAAAAAGTAGTTGCATCGATCGCATAGTGTTTCGATCGCTAGGTGCTTAGAGACACAATCCAAATCGCAACCCATCCAACTCCAAAGATCCCAGAACATAAACTATGAGTATTCTTGTAAATAACGACACGCGAGTCATCTGCCAAGGTATCACAGGAAAAGCGGGAGCGTTCCATACCAAGGGTTGCAAAGAGTATGGCACCAAGATGGTGGGCGGCGTTACACCAGGAAAGTCGGGCGAGACCGTCGAGGGGCTACCGGTTTTTGATACAGTCGAAGAAGCGGTAAAGCAAACCGGAGCGAATGCATCGATGATCTTCGTACCTCCGGCCTTCACCGCGGATGCGATCCTCGAAGCGATCGATGCCGGCATCGGCGTGATATGCGCTATCACTGAGGGAGTTCCAGTTCTCGATATGGTGCATGTCTACGAACGCGTTCGTCGCAGCAATTCGATCTTGATCGGTCCCAACTGCCCTGGCGTTATCACCCCGGGGCAATGCAAAATTGGAATCATGCCGGGCTATATCCACAATGTCGGTAAAGTTGGAATCATGTCCCGAAGCGGCACATTGACCTACGAGGCCGTTTGGCAAACGAGCGGCCTCAACCTAGGGCAATCCACTTGCGTTGGATTGGGTGGTGATCCCATCGTCGGGACCTCCTACATTGATCTTTTCGAACGTTTTCAAAACGACGATCAGACCGAAGTGATCCTCATGATCGGCGAAATTGGCGGCGACGCAGAGGAAAATGCTGCGGAGTACGTCAAAAAACACGTTACCAAACCAGTGGCTGCATTTATCGCTGGCCGAACTGCACCTCCAGGTAAACGCATGGGTCACGCGGGTGCCATCATCACTGGCGGCAAAGGGACTGCAGCTGAAAAGGTCGCTGCTCTTGAAGCAGCCGGCATCGTTGTTGCACCCTCTCCTGCCGACATGGGGAAAGCCGTTGTTGAAGCGATCAAACGTGGCAAGTAGTCCTTTCTAAAACGAGCTCATGCGATGAAAACACATTTCAAAGAAGTCTGTTTGTTCGTTTCTTTCGGTTGTGTCTTCGCACAAGCTGCGAGCGCTCAAAACCCGCCTTCTGCCGAATCGGTAAAGGCCATTCCTCTCTTGGAAGTGGAAAGCTACTGCGAAGGTGTAGTCTTCGACCACCAAGGTCGTGGCTATATTTCTTGGAAAGAAACCGTTACTCAGTTTGACCTCGATGGCAAACACAAAGAGTTTGCCAAGACTGGAGCGCCCAACGGACACAAGATCTTGGCCGATGGGACGCATTTGGTCTGTGACGCAAGCCAGCACGCTGTCGTGCGCTTATCCGCCGAAGGTAGGTCGCTTGAACCAGCATCGAAAGAATGTGATGGCACGCCTTTGCGCGGGCCAAATGATCTAACGCTGGATCCCACTGGCGGCTTTTACTTCACCGACCCAGGAGATTCGTCAAAAGAAAAACCAATCGGTACCGTGCATTATGTCGATGTGGCCGGCAAGACACACTTGGTCGCATCCGGCCTTGCCTTCCCGAACGGCATAGTCCTAACGATGGATGGCAAACGCCTTTTGGTCGGCGAGAGCCAGTTCAATCGAATTCTCGAATACCCAGTTCAATCCCCCGGAAAAGTTGGCGCAATGCGAGTCTTCGCCGACCTACCCAAAAACGCGAGTGGTAAATGGGAAGACAATCAACCCGATGGAATGTGTCTGGATACGAATGGTAACTTGTATGTGGCCCACTACGGCATGCAACGAGTGCAGGTACTCGATCCGCTGGGAAAGCTCATTCGACAATATCCGGGTGGGAACCGACAAACAAGCAACGTTGCCTTTGGTGGTCCCAAACACGATCAATTATTCGTCACCGGCAGCATCAACGCGGATGGTAAGCCGGGCGCAGTCTTCCGCCTCGATTTGGGTGTAGTTGGTCGTGTCATCTTGCCAGCAAAAAAGTAGTTTGCGAGCGTTTGTAACCCACGTAGGTTCGGCTGTCCTCAGCCGAACTTGAATGCTATTTAGTGATGCATCAACCTGAGGATAGGCTCACCTACGTGTGCATCAGCCTGAGGATAGGCTGACCTACTGGTCGTGTCGCATTACTCCTGTCCAACCCGTATCCATGCTTCATTGAATGCGACGTGCTTGATTCCCTTCATTTCAGGCTTCTTTTTCCCGTCAACTGCGGGCTCTTCCGAAGCGATGAAGCAGCTGTAGATCGCATGAATCATACCGTCGCGTCCTTGAATGATTGCCGGATAGTGGTATCGGCCAGCCGCATGTTTTTCTAAATGCCGCGTTGTTTTCCAGGTTCGTCCCTCATCGTCCGACAAGGAGACCACCAGGCTTGCGCGGCTCGACCTCGAATCGTTGTAGATGAGTGCCCAGTGTCCGTTCGCTAGTCTCACGCCATCGATTCCGCTACCGGGGTTT
>JANLUJ010000510.1:0-7986 GCA_031363425.1 Pirellula sp. | reverse complement strand
GACAAATGGAACGAAACTCGAAACGCAATCGGAGAGGTGAAATATGTCGTTTGCAACGCAGACGAAAGTGAACCAGGGACCTTCAAAGATCGAGATATACTGCTCGCCGCGCCCCATTTAGTAATCGAAGGGATGATTATGGCCGGTTTGGTTACCGGTGCGAAGCGAGGCTTCATCTACATTCGACATGAGTATTGCGAGCAGATCCAAAGACTGAATGAAGCGATTGAGGAAGCAATCGAACTGAAAGCTTGCGGGCAGAATATCTTTGATAGCACGCGTGAATTCCGCCTTGAAGTTTTTGTCAGCCCTGGAGGTTACGTTTGCGGAGAACAGACAGCGCTCATCGAGGCACTCGAAGGCAAGCGTTCGGAACCTCGCAATCGTCCACCCGAACTTCAAACCAACGGTCTCTACAATCAACCTACCATTCTCAACAACGTAGAAACGTTCGCTTGGGTGCCAGCCATTCTGCTTTACGAACCAGTAAAAGATACCAACTCCATCGCGACGAAGACCGAGGAGAAGCCGCAAGAAAGAGTCGAAAGGTTAGGCGTTTGGTATAGGGACGCTGGTCGAAATCGAATTCGAGGAAAACGATTTTTTTCCATCAGTGGTGACTTGAATCGGCCTGGCGCATACGAAGTCCCCTGCGGGATAACTTTAGGCGAATTGATCGACGAGTATGCGGGTGGAATGAAGGACGGGTGCGCTCTACAAGCAGTAGCATTGAGCGGACCATCAGGCGGTTTCTTGCCTGCTTGGTTACCAAAGGGTTCCATTCGCTCACCAAAGAAGTTGGACAAGGAGGGGAAACCAACACAAGAACTCAAGTATCCAAATCTAGTCGCCGATTCAATCGATGTGCGCCATTTGCCACTCGACTTGAACGCAGGGCGTGAGATCGGCTTCATGCTTGGGGCTGGATTGGTCGTTTACGGCGAGCACGCGGACATGCTCGACCAAGCGATCGCATGCAGCCGTTTTTACCAACGGGAATCGTGTGGCAAGTGTGTTCCCTGCCGGCTCGGTTCACGAAAAATGGTGGACATTGCAGAATCGCTACTAGTTACTAGATCATCAACCGATGCAGCCGAAATGGAGAAAATGGTAAACACTCTAAGCCTCATTATGGAGCAGACCAGCATATGCGGCTTGGGACAAGTAGCAAGCAATCCACTCAAGAGCTACTTCAAGTACTTTTGGCCCAGAGTAGCACGGCTCTCCGAGCCGTGATTGCAATAACCCGACCCGTGAACGAGGGATTTCAGCGTGTCCCTCGCTTACGCGTCGGGTTGTGAAGCTGCAATTCCCATCAACTCCCGAAATCACCAGCCCGAAAACGAACTAACCTAGGTCTACATTATGGCCAATGAACCCGAGAGTCTCGATTCAACTCAGTACGCAAGTGCCCGCGAAGAAGCACTATTCGCGCGCGACTTCGACGGTCAGCTAATTCGCTTCACCGATGCGACCTTGAGCGACTTGAACGACGTAATTAAACTCACCGTTGATGGCGAGATCATAACCGTGAAGAAGGCGGTTCCCCTTCGCAATTCGCAAGGGACCGTGGTTACAAACGAACTGGGAGAGCTTATTCCTAGGCCAACCACAATCTATGATGCGGTCTCGAAGAAGTATGTGAAGGAACTCGGCGACGTGAATCCCGTGCCCATATTGTGCCATCGCGAGCATCTTAACCCAGTCGGTGTCTGCCGCGTGTGTATGGTTGAGGCAGAGGAGATAAGAGCGAGCGGTCGATCTCGAAAAGCCTTGGTCTCGTCCTGCACCTACCATGTCAAAAATGGAATGGTCATTACCACCCTGGCCAGCAAAGAGAACGCACCTGCTGTCGAAACCATCAAGAGTTCGGTTGGAGTCATACTCGAACTATTGGCCTCAGAACACTTGACTCGGGAAGAGTCTGCCGACTTGGTAAAGGGAGAGCCGACACGCGGCCCCAACGAGTTAAAGAGGCTCGTCGCGCAGTTTGCGAACGACCCAAAAGTGTCCCGGTATGCACCAAGTCATCTTGCTGGCAAGCGAGGAGGAGACCCAACTTCCGAGATCATCGCCGTGAATCACGACGCATGCATCTTGTGTCAACGTTGCACGCGAGCGTGCAATGAAATCAAACAGAACGATGTCATGGCACGCGATGGCAAAGGCTACGAGACCCGAATCGCATTTGACAACAACCTGACGATGCTGGACAGTTCGTGTGTCTCCTGCGGTGAGTGCGTCATATCTTGCCCGACCGATGCATTGACGTTTCGGCCTGAGGTTGTTGCAAAGCAGGTCGAAAAGATTCAAAAGAGCACTCGCCGCGAAGCGGGCAACAGTCAAATCTTGACCGCGGACGAGATGCTCGAAATCCCGATCTTTTCAGGTATCCCCTACAAGTTTTTGCAGTTCAACGGCGCAGCGTGCGTACGCAGAATCTTGCAGCCCGGTGAGATACTCTGCAACCAAGGAGAGTACGGCTCAACCGCCTTTCTCATTCAAAGAGGCAAGTTTGAAATCCAATTGGGGCGCCGCTCCGCTAAAAGAAGCGCGAGAATGGAATCCGGACGAGGGTTCTTTGGGTTTTTGAGTTCTAAGATAGGATCGAAATCTTCGCAAGCAGTACCGACCCTTGCCACCGGATCCGATACAAAGTCGGCAGGGGATGATGGACCAAAGTTATATCGCGGTGTCGAAGATGTGATCCTCGGCGAAATGGCATGCTTGAATCGCTATCCGAGAACCGCAACCGTGGTCGCCGTGGAGGAGTCGGAAGTCATTGAAATCGGCAGCAACGTTCTCTATATGTTGCAAAGAAATTCGAGCAGCCGCAAGATTCTTAATGAAGCATACCGGCGGCATGCACTGAACTCCGACTTGGAACGACTCCGCATTTTCAAAGATCTTTCACCTGAAGGTCGCAAAGAAGCGGCAAGGATCATTTCGGAAGATGTTGACTTGATGAGTGTCGAACCTGGTCAGCCGATATTCGAACAAGGGGACATCAAGGACGATCTCTTTTTGATTCGACTGGGATATGTCAAAGTCAGCCGCAAACATGGCACACGCGACGAAGTGGTTGCTTACGTTGGTCCAGGCAATCTGGATTCAGATGCAGGTTCGATTGGGGATATCGCAGCGCTGTCATCAATCTACCAAGAAGAGCTTTCTTCGGACATGAAAAGGTTAGGTTATCGAGCCGGTGAGCGAACCTCGACATGCAGCGCGTTGGATCACGTCGAGCTAGTTCGTATAAAAAGCTCTCAGCTCAAGAAGATCGCGGATGCCAACCCTGACTTCAAGAGTGCATTGTTGCAACGGGCCAAGTCACTGCTTGCAGAGGACGAGCGGCGGCAAAGCGATACTAGCATTGGAGTTTCCAATTTCGTCAGCCAGGGCCTGTACAATGCGCAGAGCCTACTGGTACTAGATCTGGAGTCATGCACGCGATGTGACGAATGCACCAAGGCCTGTGCCGACTCGCATGGTGGCGAATCCCGCTTGGTCCGTGAAGGCCTGAGGTTTGAAAATTTTCTAGTCGCAACGAGTTGCCGATCCTGCACCGATCCGTACTGTCTGGTCGGTTGTCCGGTCAATTCCATCTTCCGCGAGGGATCGAAAGAAATTGTCATTGAGGACCACTGCATAGGCTGCGGATTATGTGCGAGCAATTGTCCATACGGGAACATCACGATGTATGGACAGGAGGCGGAGTTCCGTCCTGGGAACAATACTCCGATCATTCGTCAGAAGGCCACGACCTGCGATCAGTGCAAGAGTATCGGTGGGACGCCACGATGCGTTTACTCCTGTCCCCACGATGCTGCATTCCGCATGTCCGGCAAACAACTGGAAAAAACCGTATTGAACCGCGGGCGCTAGCCGCGTTACGGTCAATCGAATTCGGACGGTGGTCGCGGCTAGCGCCTGCGGCTCAGTTTGTCGCAGCTGCATAGACACATGCCTGCCACGGAGCTTGATCCAGGTAGAGGCCGCGTCCTAATAGGTCATCACCGTTCCACTCGTATCTGGCTGGACTGAGTTGATCCTGCAATTGCCATTTCTGTCCCGCGATTTCGGCGAATGGCAAACGGACGTGGCATTGGCTCTGATTGGGAGCGTAGTTCACGGAGACAATCAGCAATTCTCCATTCGTGCCGTGCCAGACAAAAACTACAAAGCAATCGTGCGTCGAGTTGCCTGCCCAGGCGGGCAAGCATTCCAACAATTGCCAGCGGCCTTCGCGCACAACTGGCTTACGAAGTACTTTCAGCAATGAATCATAAAACTGCCTCAGACTCATATCCGTTGGCTCAACTGGACCTCGGACAAGATGCGGTGAGATCCGTTTTTTGTGGCCTTCAAACTGACCATGGTGGAAGAAACGCAAGCCTGGGGACAGAAACGAGATGACGGCTGTGGCCCGATGGACTTCGAAAGAGAATGTGGCTGCTGTTCGCGGTTCATCGTGGTTTTCAAGGAAACGTGCGAGTTTGTTTTGATATTCTATGTCCGCACGAAAATGCTCTCGTACCGCCCCCACCTTACCTTCCCGAAGACGATCGTAGAGTCGCTTATCGTAGGCATAGTCGAAGCCCTGTTGCTGGAGCGTCCACTCCATGTCCCAATAAACCTCTGCCAGAAATACAAAGCCGGGAACTCGGTCACGCACGCATTGGATCGCCGTCGGCCAGAAGTCCGTCGGCCGTTGCCCCCAAGTTCGCTCAAAGACGTCCGGCAAGACTAGCATGGCCATGTCGCATCGCAATGCATCGCATTGATCAGCGATCCTGATCAATTCGCCCATCATTGCAGCCTGTAGAGCTGGGTTTGCGTAATTGAGCTGCAGTGTATCTGGCCATCCCGAGAAGTACGGGTCACGACCATGCGCCAGTATTAAGTCGCCGTTTTTGCAATCGACCCGCGTAAAATTCTGCGGAGCATCCACGACGTCGAACTCGGAGCCAGAAACGAAATAGTCAGGGTGCTGGTCGGTCCAGGGATGCCCCAGTCCCATATGATTGGGAACAAAGTCGAGCATCAGTTTTAAACCGTGCAGGTGAAGTCGTTCGCGGAATCGGACGAGCGCGGCATCGCCACCAATATCTTTATGAACGGTGTACGCCGTAATCGCAAATCCAGAGCCAGCAATATCCTCCTCTCGCAAGTCAGGCAGCGTCTCCCGAAATTCTCTGCGCCATTCGAAATTGGTGCGCGAGACTTGTTGAGAAACCTGGCCGGTTTGCCATACGCTTAGTAGCCAGACGAAATCGAAACCGTATTCCGCAAGCTCATCCAATGCATCGTCTGGAATATCATCCAGCGTCGCGGATTTACCAAGAGGACCAGCGAGCTCCGTCAACCAGACTCGAGTGTTGATTTGATACAGTGTTGGATTCATTTTTTGGGCTGGGTCAATTCAACGAAGTCATCGCGTGCTCGCAATCTCTCGAATCGAGGATCGTTTTCAATCGCCTTACGAAGCTCGGAATCCGCGACAATCGCAACCCTCAGGTTAGCTATAGCTTCCGATTCCCACTCATCGCTAAGTATCTTTTTCTCTTCGGCTGAAAGCGATTCGTTTGACTGTACCAAGTCGATACATCGCATTAAATCGCCGCAAACATCGATCATTCTTTCCGGCAACTTGCGACAGTGCTTTTTTCTTTGCTTACAACGTTCCGCAGCGGAAGCATAGTCTTTTTGCCGCAAATACATCTCGGTTTGCAGCAACATCGCATAGTTGGATGCTTTGGGACGCCTATCGGTTGCTAATTTACTAGCCAAGCTAAGTGCAAACTCAAGTTGTTTAGCCGCCTTTGAATTGTCTAGATGGATATAGATCTCACCCAAATCGCAATTCAGAAATGTCCATTCGTTGGGATGGTCTCTCTTTAGATCGGGATGTTTTTCAAACATAGCGATCGCCTCCTGACCCATTCGCTCTGCATTCGAAAAATCGCTCCCTTCCTCGCACATGATCGAACAGCGTTCGCTATACGTGAGCGCCAATATCCATGGTTGCGTGATAAAATTAAGCTCTTTAAGTCCTTCTCCAATGATCCTAAAGTTGTTAATCGCATCCTGTTTCTTGTCGATGTTACGGAAGAAAGCAGCTTCGCTCATCATCGCTTCATACGAATATCGATGATGGTCACCGAACCGGGTTCTTTGTGCAGCAAGAAATTCTTTCCAAAGCAATTCAGCGTCAGCAAGCCGATTAACTCGAATCAATTGCTTGCTCAGGGCAATAATGAGCATGCGAACGCGAGGATGCTGCAGTTTCACTGCTTCTCTTGCGACTTTTAGGCAGGCTTCGAAGTGAAGCATTGCCTCATCTTCATTTCCAAGCGTGACTTGATTCATCCCTAATTCATATCGTGCCAAGGCGGTGTAAATATTATCTGGCCCCAACTCGAGTTCCATTAGTCTCAGCGTTTCACGGAAATCGGCATCCGCAAACTTGGCACCTAAGGTTTCTTGCTTTACGCGCGCTTGGCCGAAGGTCGTTAGCGCCTTGGTCATATTACGATTGTCATCGACATTGGCAAGCTTGCCTTGTGCCCAAATAAGCTTCGGAATGACTTCATGCCATTTGTCTTGATCTATTGCACAAAATGCCGCGCCAACATGGCAGAAAATGTAATCGCGATGGTCTGACCCCAGAACTCGTTCCCTAATTGCAGCAGCCTCCAAGAAAAGCTTTTTCGCCTGCTCATTTTCACCGTCATATCCCTTTAACCATGCGAGATTCGTAAGCGTATTCGCGACCAGTCTCTGCCCTTCATCGCCAGGAATCAATCGACGCATGGCTAACGCTTTGCCGTAGTGAGTAAACCCTTGGTCATAGTTTCCATTTTCGTGATACCATGCGCCTAGATCGTGGTAGCTGGCAGCGATCTCTGCATGGTTCTCGGGTAAGTTCTTTTCACGCAGTGACAATGCCTCATCGAGTAAGGGCTTTGCATTAGTGAATATTCCTAACTGACGATAGACATCCCCAATAGTGGCCAGTATTGCAGCCTTGGTTAGAGGCAATTCATTTATCTCTTTATCCGCATTTAGCTTGGATGCGCCACGATCCAAAAGATCGCGTGCTGTTAGATTTACAGCCGACGGCTTTCCAATAAAGATCCCTTTGCCTTGGCTGACAGGATCTGCGGCTTCAAACAAGCTCAACAGAAAAGATGAAAGGCGCGTGGCCTTTTCCGCCTCGATGGTTTTTTCTTTGGCAAGCGACTGGATTTGGACCAATTGCGTTTCCGACTCTTTCAATGCAGCTTGGGCTTGCCTCTTGGCTTCAGTCTCTGATTTCTGACTTTGATTTGCAGCATACTCGCGCTCCATTGCGATTGAGGCGTTTTTCTTTGCCTCCTCAGCATTCTTGCTTGCCTCCCTCGCAAAACGTTGTGCATCTTCTTTGGCCGCGGTTTCCTTTTGCTCGTTTTCCTTCGCCAAAGAAGCGTTTGTCACCGCCAATTTGTTTGCGGCAACCGCCTCAGTTCTCGCGGAGTTTACTACGATCGCCGCTGTGATCGATACCGTCGAGAGCAACGTCAATGCAATGAGTACCGCTGCGAATAACGATCGATTGCGGCGCATCCATCTTCCAACTCTTTCACCACTGGAATCCTTATGAACCTCGATAGGTTCATCTGCCAGCCATCGCTCAATGTCTTCCGCAATAGCTGAGGCATACAAATACCGATCTCCAGGACACGTCGACATGGCTTTTTGGCAAATCGCTTCCAATGACTTTGGGACGGACGGTAGCACGGTACGAGGCGGCTCGAATTCCCCCGTTTGCACTTTTTCGAGGATCGCCGCAACGCTGTCCCGTCCGAACGGAGGCTTGCCGGTTAAAAGGTAGTAAAGCGTTGCCCCCAAGCTATAGATATCACTGGCTGGTCCAATCGAGTGGACCTTGCCAGTCGCTTGTTCTGGACTCATGAAGGCGGGCGTACCAACAAGCGTTCCTTGTTG
>JANLUJ010000505.1:0-1972 GCA_031363425.1 Pirellula sp. | reverse complement strand
CCCCGCAAATCAACCCCGTGCCGCCAAAATCTAACCCCGGTCATGGTGAGCGCTTACCATCGAGCTGTAGATCGATTCGCTTCGGAATGGTGAATGCCCTGTGCACATCGCGTACATGACAGTCCCTAGACTAAATAAGTCCGACTGCACAGTGCATGTCTCACCGCGCACTTGCTCGGGAGCCATATACTGCGGAGTACCTGCGATGAACCCGCTGCGCGTATGGCTAGCATCGCTGTTGACGCGAGCAAGACCAAAGTCAGCTACTCGAACGCGTTCAACACCTCGATCCAGCAGGATATTGGCCGGCTTGATATCGCGATGAACCAGTCCACATTCGTGGGCCGCCGACAATGCTAAAGCTATTTGCCGTGCGATTCGCAGTAGCGACAATACGTCCAATGGCCCCTGTTTTCGTATGCGTGATTCGAGTGTGCCGCCTGGAACATACTCCATAGCAAAATAAGGGATACCGCGATGTTCATCGACGGTATACACAGGCACGACATGCTCATGTGAAATGGCGGCCATGGCTCGCGCCTCCATGGCAAATCGTTTTCGAGCGGCTGCCACGCTGGCCAAAGCCGGATCGAGTACCTTCAACGCAACGTTTCGACCAAGTGCCGAATCGATAGCGCGAAACACGATCCCCATCCCACCGCGACCGATAATCCCTTGGATCTCATAGTTGCCGATCCGCCCCATCGACGCAGGGTCGTCGGTTGGCCCAAGTACCGACAGATCGACCGAATGGCTTGAATGGGATGATTCACTTGATCCAATGCCCACCCAAGAGTTTTGTTTGTCGGTCCATTGCGGCAATTCCATGGAACTTGAAAGCATGGCCGCAGCAGTATCGAGAGTTGCAGGACCACCCGCAATCTCGACCAGCATTGCTTGGCATGTTGGACATGTTGCAAGATGCTCTTCAAATTGATTGGTTTCTTCGATACTAAGCGATTCACTAAGTAGGAGCTCAGCGGTTTTTCGATCACACAAAATCATCTCCTGTCTCCTTGATTTGGGGACGTTGCCGTCATCGTTTCGATGGCCGACTTGAGCTTAGCCAGCACGCGGCATTTGGCTGAGTAAACGGTTCCAGTTTTCATTGCAAGCTGGCTTGCAACTTCATCGGCAGACTTTCCGTCCACGGCGGTCAACCAAAACGCCATCCAATGTTGCGGGCTGACTTCTTTTTGAACAATGGCCGCGGCACAGTAAAAAGACCAACGGTGATCGTCTTCCTCGTTGGCGGACACATCGGATGCAATCTCTCCAATCTCTATTGCAAATCCACTTCCGCCCGTTCCTTGCCCGATGCGAGAGCGTTGCCTAGTGATTTGCAGCGTGATGCGACGTGCCGCTTCGGCCAGCCACGCACGAAAGCTGCCGACACGTCCGGAAGGTTTCCAGTTTGCGGCAGACCGATGGACCGCCAAGAGCACTTCCTGAACCACGTCCATGGCGTCATCAGGTTGAAGACCATGGCTGCGTGCAAAACGGTAGACAGGTTGTTGGTAGTGGTCCTCGAAAAAGGCCCATGCGTCAGCATCATTCCGATCGGCCAACCGTCGGATTAAGCTAATTCGCGTTTCAGGCCAATTGGTCATGGGATAATCTCTGCGTTTTCGCCAATCAACTGTTCTTTGGATAAAGATAAATGCAGTAGCTTTTGTAAACCTTGCATGGTTTGGCAAAATAAATGGTAATCGCTTTGTTCGAAACGTGAGCGGAGTCGCCCCGCCCGCTCCCGCCCTGGCTCTGTGTAGCCAGAAAGCAGAACCAATCCGCTGGACAAGCCAGCGGTATTTGGAATCCCGCAGCCTTGAGCTGCGGTTCGTTCAGGTTTTTCGGCTAAACAATCGCGGAGCCGCCCCGCCTGCTCCCGCCCTGGCTCTGTGTAGCCAGAAAGCAGAACCAATCCGCTGGACAAGCCAGCGGTATTAGTAAAACCGCAGCCTAGAGCTGCCGT
>JANLUJ010000481.1:0-5486 GCA_031363425.1 Pirellula sp. | reverse complement strand
GAATTGCCATCATCATGTTGACGGTCTTGGTCCGTTCGTGCATGTTCCCTGTTAGTCGCATGATGGCACTCAATGCACAAAAGATGCAATCCGTTCAACCTCAATTGGCTAAGTTGAAGGAAGCACTCAAGGAAGACCCACGCAAGATGATGGCCGCGCAGCAGATGCTGATGAAAAAGGCAGGGATCAATCAGTTTGCTGGTTGCCTACCTGCCTTGATTCAATTGCCGATCGTGATTGGGCTCTACCGCTGTGTTTCGGTCGACGTCGGACTCCGTCAGCAGTCGCTTTTCTCCGGGTGGGACTGGTGTTCGAATCTGGCAGGGCCCGACATGTTCATGGATTGGCATTCCTGGATGCCAGAACTTATCGCAGGCCGCGGGTCTGGTTGGTTTGGTCCATACCTCAATATTTTGCCAATCGTGACGATCACTCTGTTTATCATTCAGCAGAAGGTCCTAATGCCAAAGGCAACGGACGAGCAGACCCGTGTTGCTCAGCAAATGATGATGGTAATGACGATCATGATGGGGGTTCTGTTCTTTAAGGTGCCGGCTGGACTTTGCATCTACTTCATCACGTCCTCCAGTTGGTCTTTGATAGAACGCTTTCTGATCAAGCGATTCACGCCGAAATCGAGTATGGTCAATTTGCCCGAAAACGCAGTAAACGAAATCATTGCCACCTTGGCCAAAGCTGGCACACCTCAACAGCGAGTCGCGACCTCGCCCTCTACCAGTGACAAGCCAAAGATGAAGGCAACAAAACCACCCGAGACGCTAGCGGATATCTTTCCGAAATGGTTTGGCAAGAAACCGGAGAGCAGTCCGCCTAGCGGCGACAATCCTAAACGCCCATCTGCCCCGCCCGAGCGCGGCAACAAGAAAAAGAAACGCTAAAGTGTGGCACGGCGGTCCCCGCCGTGATTTAGCATCGTGCGGAAATTAAGTGGGATAGGCTTCCAGCCTGTCATAGAGGATTCGACAGGCTGGAAGCCTATCCCACGAGCCACATTAACCCGCTTCGCTTCGTAGGAATACGCTCATTCCAAAGACTTCTTCGAATAGATCACCAGACTGACGAACGGTTAGTTGTTCGAGCGACACGTCTTCGATCCCGTGAGTTGCAATCGTGAGGCGATCGCCATCACGCCGGCAACGTATATTGCTGATACGTTGGGAACGCGATTCGTCCAACGCGATAGCAAGCCGCAGGATCGCTGCAAGCTTGGCAACCGCCACACGATCGTTGCGATCCAACGTTGCGTAGCCCTCATGGTCAGGTTGAGGCGATGACCGTCGATGGTAACGAACAATCAATGCCACCAAAAGCACGTCTCGGACGGACAAACCAAACAGCTCGCTGTTGCGAATGAGATACATCGCATGCTTGTGATGGCTACGAGCATTGATGAAGGTTCCAATCTCGTGGAGTAGCGCGGCCAGGTAGAGCACCAATTCCATGCGTTGATCGAGTTGATGTTCCTCGACTAAGTCTGAGAATAGTTTTCGCGACAAGGTCGCGACGTGACGAGCATGCGTTTCGTCAAAAGCCAACTTGCGCCCCAAGTTGATCGCGGACCGAATGATCTGATTTCGAAACTCTGCCGTCCAGGCGTCGCGCACCGCCAAATCGCTCAAAAGTCCATCTCGCAAATTGGTATCCGCAATGTGGATCTGATCGCATTGGAACTCCTTCGCTAACAAAACGTAACTCATCAGGGCAGGCCAAACAGTATCTGCATCTGCGTAGGTAAGGCCAAATCGCGCGACTAAATCTTCTTCTTTCAGAACACTGACCAACTTGGCGAACTCCATGAGTCCGTCGACCGGCACACTGCAGATCTGCTTATTGAACTCGGCTCCCGCGACGTTGGCTGCAGCCAGTCGAACGTCTCCTCCTATTGCAACCATTTGGATTTGTTTGTCCGAATCGACATGTTCGTAGATTTGGTGAACAAGGCGATGGATCTGGCTTTCGATGATGGCGCGTTGCTTTGCATGGGATGTGTTTAGCTTATCGACTTGTTCCAACAGTCTCAGGGAACCAAGTCGATAGGTGTTTGAGAATAGGACGTTTCCGCCGCGAACGACTAGAATCTCGGTGCTGCCGCTCCCAACCTCGACGACGATGGTTTTCACGGACGCCAGCGCAGGGTTGGCTTGCAACAGCGGTTGAATTCCCATGTAGGTGATGCGGTTGACCTCAGCTTCGTCCAACGATTCGACTTCCAAGCCAGTAGCGATGTACATGCGGTCTATGAATGCCAAACGATTGCTAGCTTCTCGAACCGCACTGGTAGCAACCACACGGACTTGATCGGGCCTAGAGATTCCGAATTCTTGCATGAGTCGTCGGTAGCTCTTGAGAACCAAGGCGCATTCTTCAATGCTCTGCCGGCGGATACGTTGAATAGTAAACGTGTCTTTTCCAAGCGAAACGGCTTGTGAAACTTCTTCCAGGATTCGAACATTGCCGCGTGGATCGATTTCGGCAATAGCCATCCGCACACTGGTTGCTCCAATGTCGACGACTGCGACTGGGCGGGCTGCAGTAGAAACGGAGCCGGTACGGTTTAATGGAACAGATGACATAAGTAGGTTTTGCAAAGTATCTAAATCAAAGCCAGACTTTCAGCCATTCGATGATAGCCGGTAATTCCAATGGTTTGTAGGCTGTTATCGAAATCAAGCGACGATTCAAATTCGATCTTTAATCTTTTTTGGGAAATAGCTAGAGTTGAGCTTGGATCGGGAGCACATGGCTTAGCCCGACACACTATTTCCGAGTCAACCGACTATTATGGAGATGCGAGCATGGACGCGGCGTCAAATATCAAATCTTTCTTGGTTGCATTGGCAGCCAGTTTCGGGATGGCAGACTTTGTCTATAGCGACGACGCGGACATCTCCACTCCCGTCAAGGTTAAACAATGCCAAGCGGCAACAGGCTTAGCGGCCCCATGTGTCGGAGGCGTCTGCTGTGAAGGGCAAGCTTGCTTGGACGGCAAATGCTCAACCGCACAGTGCTCCAATAAATCGCCATGTTCCAATAATGCTACTTGCTCCAACGAAAGCGTAGCCGCATGCGAAACGGTTCCGTTGGAAGGCAGCCAAGCACCATCGGGTATTGCTGCATTTGTCAGCGAATGGCTTTTGAAAAGCCCCAAGTTTTCAGCTGAGGTGGCCATCCACTTCGGACAATCACCAGTCTTACCTTGCAAGTTGCGAGATGTCCCTGTCAATGTCTATGTCCAAGAAGGACAAAACGGGCGGTTTGCATTGGGCGGAGCGGTCAACAGTGATTTGGGAGTTGCGGGCAATTTTGTGCTCGAAGAGCGCAATTTTGATCTACTTAAACGTACTGGCAGCCCAGCCACACGAAATGCTGTACCGCAAATCTCAAAACCAATGCGATTTACCGAACGAATTCCGCGAATCCAACTGGGTGAATTGGTAAACGACGTCATCATTTGTGGGCACCGAATATGTTCCGGAAATAAGTGCTTTGATGTTAAAGACGAACCGGTAGCCGGCACAGCTTGCGACAAGACTGAAGAATACAATGCCAATGAAAATAGCGAGGACGAACCAATCCTCGTGCTCCCCATCGCTCCACCCGCACCCCCAGGAGTTGACATCGCATACATTGGTAACGAAAACGGCGAAAGTGAAGCGGCCGCGATCCTGCGGAGCAGCGGATTGGGTAAAGTCAACATTTCGGTACCCGTCACGACCATCGTCGACTTGTTGGTTGCCAAAACCGAGCTGTCGACTCGATTGGAAATGACTAGCCAGTTGATGGATGAGCGCCAAGTAGCCATGCGACAGATTCAATCACTCGCAAATCGAAATGCGAACCTTTCTACGCAACTAGCTGTCGCCGAAGCTCGAAATCAGATGTCGGATGCCTTGACCGCAAGTGTTGTCGACCGTGCCGAACTTGCAATCAAGCTTGCATCGATCGAATCAAAATCAGGCAAATTCCCGGGCTCCGGTAGCGTCGTCCAAACAATTCAAGAGGACTTGTCGAACATTCGTCGTCAAATCGCTTTGCTTCGAAGATCACCCGTTCCATTCGCGCCTAGCTATGTTGGCTTGCAATCGGTCCAACCCTATGTCCCAACGGCCCGGCTCCCTGCGGCTCAATTGTCGAAGGACGCCGAAGCGACATGCGCCGGCGAGGATGCAGAGAGCGTGCACGCAACGACAGTCAAGTAATCATAGAATTCCATCCTTAGGGATTCCTGAAGGCGTCGCCCATGCAATCGCTTCCGCAATTCGATCTCGTCTTGGCCAAGATGGATCAGCTCAAACAAAACTTGCGGATCGTAAGCACGGAGATTGTTTCGGCGCTGGAAAGTTTTGATCGAGTTACTGCCCAAAACATCAATGCGTTTCGAGACAATCCCTCAACGGATGTCTCGGCGATGGATGGTTACGCGGTGCGCTGGGCGGATATCGACGCAGATGCGTTACCGGTATGTGGAACGGCGACCGCTGGCTCTATACCGCAACAGCTCGTCGCGTGTTCCGCGATGCGAGTCTTTACTGGCGGGCCTGTTCCAATCCAAGCGGATTGTGTCGTTCGGCGCGAAGACTGTCGTGAGGCCATTGCGGAGGTCAAGATTCTCGTGCCCAAGGAGACAATCTTATTGGGGCAAAACATCCGTAGGCAGGGCGAGAATGCTCGAGCTGGCGATATCATTATTCAACGCGGATCGCTTTTGTCGGCCTGCCGTTTCACTGGCGCCATGACCTTCTTGTCCGAGTCATCGATACAAGTGTTCAAGAAAGTTCGAGTTGGCATAATCAATACCGGCGATGAACTGATGGAGTTTGGTCAAAAAATAGAGCCGTGGCAAATCCGCGACTCTAACGGTCCGTTTCTCGAGTCTACCATGGCGGCCCATCGATGGCTCCAAACAGAACGCTCCAAAGTTCTGGACAAACGCGACCAAATTGAAAAGGCGATTCGCGAAGCGCTGGACCGCTGCGATGTACTGTTGTTGACCGGAGGTGTTTCCATGGGAGACACCGACTACGTGCCCGACTCGATTCGTTCCGCCGGTGGCGAAGTTGCTTTTCATCGAATCCCAATTCGCCCAGGAAGGCCAATACTCGGGGCGTACGGGCCAAAGGGTCAATTGATCCTTGGGCTTCCCGGAAATCCAATCAGTGTCGCCATCACGTTTCGACGATTTGCACGTGAGTTGATTCGGCACATGGCAGGCTTCTCAAGCCCAGAACAAGTACCATCGATTCGACTTGATGTTGACGACTCCAAGACACTCGACTTGACGTGGTATCGTTTGGTAAGGCTCGAGGAAGATGGCCAATTGACACTGGTACCAAGTTTAGGCTCGGGTGATATCGCATCGCTCATTCATTCCGATGGATTTGTGGAAATCCCACCCAACAGCCAAGCTGCAGGAACGAGAAAGTACTTCGCTTGGTAACGGCGGGCGGAGCGAGACTCGTTGAATG
>JANLUJ010000470.1:0-1535 GCA_031363425.1 Pirellula sp. | reverse complement strand
GCCGATTAAGCGGCTTGTTAGCAGACGTAAAACCAAAAACGGAGTCCTAAATGCGAATCGTCCTGCAACGTTTCAGTTTTTTCAGGTGGATTTGGCGTATAAAAAATGAGTTCAAGGGAGTCTCTAAGAGACGATCGTTTAGGCCATTTCTGGAATGTCTTGAAACCCGAGTCGTGATGGCATGCGACCCAATTCTTCTTGATTGCAGCGCCACGCAAGCGCCTGACGTTTTATGGTCACCCGAAACTCAGCAGTCCGTGATTGACGATTGGCAAAGCCAGTTTGCCGCATTGGGCGGGTTTGTAAACAACGTTGATGCTAGCCGCTGGACGAGCACGGCAACGAACGGAAGCGGACTTACACAAGGACATCCGTCCACCATAACGTGGAGTTTGCCTCCGGATGGAACGACTCTAGGAACTGCCGTGGGGGAACCGAACACTCCAAGCAACCTTCGTTCGATGCTCAACGGACTATACGGTTCGATTAGCACTTGGCTCCCAGTCATTCAACAAGTGTTTGACCGTTGGGAAGCAGTCTCCGGAATAGACTTCGTGTACGAATCGAACGATGATGGGGCCCCCTACAGTAGTGCGAACCGGGGCATCTTGGGCGTGCGTGGAGACATGCGAGTCTCAGGTCATGCGATCGATGGGCCTAGCAACATACTAGCCTACAATTTCTTTCCAAATATGGGCGATATGGTACTTGATACAGCCGACACGTTTTTCAATACCTTGACGAGTAACTCATTAAGACTTAGGAATGTTATGGCGCACGAAGCCGGTCATGGAATCGGTCTTTCGCACACGTTGCCGCAAAACAGCACCAAGCTGATGGAACCCTTCGCAAATCTCAATTTTGATGGCCCACAGGCAGACGACATTTTGCGGGCCAATCGAGCCTATGGTGATCCTTTGGAAAACAACGATACGGCCGCTTTGGCATCGGGACTTGGTACCGTTGGTTCATCTGCCATACAAGTTTCCGATATCAGCATAGACGATGACTCGGATGTCGACTTCTTCAGTTTCAATATTTCGTCAGCTTCGATTTTGGACATTGCGATCAATCCAATAGGTTCGACCTATACCATTGGATTGGAAGGCGGTAGTACCGAGTCGTTTGACTCCAAAGCGAATAGCGACCTGGCCTTTTTACTTTTGGCTTCGAATGGAACTACCGTCATTGCGAGCGCAAATGCAACGGGTCTTGGAGGGAATGAATCGCTAATTGGAGTCAGTTTGAGCCCTGGCCAATACTTCCTGCGCATCACTGGAGCACAGGATGCCGCGCAAATGTATCGACTAAGCCTGTCGGCCTCAACCTCCGGACCCGATATCACGCCCCCAACAGTAACGAATCGAACGCCGACTCCGGGATCGACGATAACATCTGCGACGACCAATATCGACGTTGCATTCTCCGAAGCCGTACAGGGTGTGGATGCTACGGATTTAGTCTTGACTGGAACAGCCGCGGCTAGCGCTGCAAAGGGGGCTCCAACGAATGTGGGAGGCAATACATGGCGATTC
>JANLUJ010000457.1:0-9943 GCA_031363425.1 Pirellula sp. | reverse complement strand
GCGTTGAGCTACGATAGCGCGTTGATGGCTTTGAATCGACCACTCATCTTGCGTACGACGATCAATCCCAAATTCACTCGCGACATTTTCTGCATAAACACCCATCAAAGCCGAACCATGTGGACATCGCAAGCCGTCCGTTTCGATCGAGTCCAATAACGGCAGTTGACCATACTTCCAGCCTGTACGCGCGTTTCGCAACAAGTGAGGAGCCTGGCTCATGCTCTCCATTCCACCCGCAACCACAATGGAGTGGTCACCAGCGCGAATGGACCGATCGGCCAGCATGATCGCATAAAGGCCTGAACCGCAGACCTTTCCTACGGTCGCGCATGCTACCGAATCGGGGATGTCTGCATGAATTGCCGCTTGCCTTGCTGGGGCTTGACCAACTGCCGAAGTCAAAACTTCACCGATGATCACTTCGTCGATCCGCAACGGCTCGACTCTTGCGACCTTCACGGCTGCTCGAATGGCGTGGCCGGCCAGTTGTGGAGCTGTCCAATGCGAAAGTTCGCCCAGGAATCGACCGATCGGTGTACGTATTCCAGAAAGTATCCACGCATTGGACATATCTGCGCCCCTGCCAATTCAACAGATGTTAAAAACCACGGCAACAATGCCTGTCTGGATCGCTTCTCAAATTGCAGCATTTCCAATAGCTTATTGTACGCATTGAAAACAATGACGCGTAGCGTTGATGCACTTTACAACGAAACCAATTGCTTCCCATCATGGCCTCCGATGACGAAACTGTCCTTTGGACACCAAGCGAATTAGCGATATCGCAAGCAAACATTACAAAGTTTGCTGCATTTTTTAGTACTTCAAGCCTGCCTTGCATGGGACACAGCTATGAGGAACTACATGCTGCTAGCGTTCAGCAACCCGAAGATTTTTGGTGTGCGGTTTGGCGGTTTTGTGAAATTGTTGGCGACATGGGAGACAAAGTCTTCGTTCCTGGAGAACGTCTAATTGAATGCAAATGGTTCCCCGACGCAAAACTGAATTTTGCTGAGGTTATCCTCAAGCCGGCTAAACTTGTTGATTTGAGTTTCGCCGATTCGATTGCGTTGGTAGCAATGAATGAACGAGGGGATCGGATCACACTAACGCACCAGCAATTGTTCGAGCGAGTGTGCCAATTGGCACACTTTTTGGAAGAACGTGGGGTCGGGCCGGGAGATCGAGTCGCCGCTGTTTTGCCCAATATTGCAGAAGCAGTCATCGGACTATTGGCCACGGCAGCGATCGGGGCAATTTGGTCATCCTGTTCGCCCGAGTTTGGTGACGATGCAATTTGCGATCGCTTTGGGCAAATCGAACCCAAAGTGGTGATCACGGCTGCGGAATGCCAATATGGCGGCAAGACTGTCTATCCCATCCTCAAAGTTGTACGCACGCTAGCTAGGCTCCCTTCGGTTAAAACACTCTTGGTCGTTGGCGAGTACAACTCAGATGAGAGTAATGTAGCTTTGACTTCGGTGAAACACTTTGCTTTCTCTCCCATTTTCCAAAGACCGATTCATCCTTTGCATTTCGTGCGACGTGCATTCGACCATCCGCTATGCATTGTCTATTCCTCAGGTACAACGGGAGTTCCTAAGTGCATCGTGCATGGTGTCGGCGGGACCTTGCTCCAACATGGCAAAGAGCACGTACTTCACTGCGATCTCAAGATAGGCAAAACGCTTTTTTACTATACCACCACAGGATGGATGATGTGGAACTGGCTAGTGAGTGGACTTGCGTCGGGCGCATCAATCCTTTTGTACGACGGTTCCCCGTTTGCAAACGGGCCTGAAACTCTTTGGAAGATTGCAGAAATGGAGGGTGTCACGCACTTCGGGGCCAGTCCTCGCTACTACATGAACCTGGAGAAAGAGAGCTATAAGCCCGCAGAAAACGTCGCTTTGGATCGATTGCAATGTGTGATGTCGACCGGCTCTCCGCTATTACCGGAATCGTTCGACTGGATTTACAACGCAATTAGCCCGAGCGTCTCGCTCGCTTCTATTTCTGGGGGGACAGATATCCTTTCCTGTTTTGTTCTGGGCAATCCAACCTTGCCTGTCGTCCGCGGCCAAATCCAATGCAAGGGTCTAGGAATGGATGTTCGAGTTTTCAACGACGAGGGCCAAAGTGTCGTTGGGGTTCCTGGCGAGCTCGTTTGTGCAGCTTCGTTTCCAAGCATGCCAGTGTGCTTTTGGAATGACCCAGAAGGGAAGAAGTACCATGCGGCCTATTTTGAGCGTTTCGATGATGTATGGTGCCATGGTGACTGGGCTCAGGAATACTCCAACGGCGGATTTGTAATCTTCGGCCGTTCGGACGCGACCTTGAATCCAAGCGGAGTTCGCATAGGTACCGCGGAAATCTACCAACAAGTAGAAGTATTCCCAGAAATCGCGGAAAGCTTAGCCACGGTGCTTCGACGTGACGGTGACGAAAAAATTGTTCTGTTTGTAAAAATGAAAGGAGGCAATCAACTGAGTCAGGAGCTTCGGGCTGCCATTCGACAACGAATCAAAGAAAGGTGCTCTCCTCGCCATGTGCCAATGTTCCTTGCGGCCGCTCCCGATTTACCTCGAACAATCAGCGGCAAACTATCAGAGATCGCCGTTCGAAGCGCAATCAATGGGAGCCATCTCGGTAATTCAGGTGCGCTTGAAAATCCAGCTTGCTTAGAATTTTTTTCGACGTGGATTGCTAGTGATTGATCGCAGATGGACTGCGCCGGGGAGGATCACTTCAATTGCAATTTATTAAAAGCCGTGAGAACTTTTGCGGGATGGCAATTGCTGGTGTGATCATCAGGGCATTTCATGTTTTGTTATTTCACTTTTTGCGAATGATTTCTTTTCGGCTCAGGAACGTTGCCAAGTTGCTGATATCGTGCAATTGCGATGGATTCTTGATCATGGACGAATAAAACCTTTTGAAATGGTCACTCCATTTTCCCTTCCGTGTATTCCGTGTATTCCGTGGTTCAACAAGACTATGATGCGTTTCAAGTTGTGGTAGTAGCTTGACCATTCTCAATCTTGTGGGAAACCGTTTGATCTGCATGGCTAACTACCATTCACCCTTGCGCTCAAATTTTACTTTTGCAGCGCGGCCAAAGTCGGACCCTGCTTGTTCTAGTCGAGCCAGGGTTTCGTTTTGACCTGCTGGGCTAGAAGCTCGGGCCGCTGCGATCACCGTGTTGCATTCGTTTCCATCCATAAAAATTGCCGCGTCCAGCAACCTTGTTTCGTCTTCTGCTGGAACAACCAAAAATCCATGCTTGTCCGCATGGATGAGTTGCCCGGGCCGAACTCTGCGCCCGAAGACCTCGACCTCGCAGCCCCATTGCACTGGGGTAACGTGAGCATGACCTACACAGAGTCGTCTCGCAATCGCTTTGAATCCGGCATTGGTCATTTCATCCAAATCCCGTATCGCACCGTCCGTGATTGTACCTACACATCCGAGCGCGCGATGCGCGTTGCTATTGACCTCGCCCCAAAACGAGCCAATCACTCGCGGCTTGTCCAAATCCTGAATCACCACAATCTTTGGTCCTGGCTGTTCCGCAATATACTTGCGATACTCGTTCCAAGCATTCGGGATCGATTTATGTGCAAGGTTGGATGGCTCCACAATTAAGGTGACCGCATATCCGACCATTGGTCCCATTTGTGGCATAAAATCGCGGGTCTCCTCGAGATTAATCCCATCCGCAGCCACGTCCGATTTGGTGATCTGTTCCCAGCCGTTATAGATCGTTGGCGTGTTCCAGCGTTTGAGTTTAAGTAAATCCGAGTGAGATAGTGGCATGAGCCGCGGTCCTTGAATGCGAGGGTAAGTTTTACTGGCGTCCGTGTATGCTAAACTATACCGACCTTTCCGTTGTCCCCAACCCCTCTAACACGAACCTCTATAGATGCCATCCCACCGTTTTCAAATCGTTATTTCTGACTTTATTGCGGATAGTCTTGAAACAGAACGCAAAATAGTCGGAGACATCGCAGACGTGATTGCCATGGACGCTCACAACGAGCTTGACCTTCGTGGTCGAATCGAGAAAGCAGACGCGATCATGCTCTATCACAATATCGCGATAGGGCGATCGACAATCGAACGGCTTGAGCGGTGCAAGCTGATTGTTAGGTGCGGCGTAGGATACGACAACGTGGATTATGTTTTTGCTCGGTCACGAGGCATCTCCGTTGCCAACGTTCCAGATTATGGAACGGAGGAAGTTGCCGATTCGGCAATCGGAATGTTGTTGGCATTGACGCGAGGAATAAATTTTTACAACGTTCGAATGCGTGAAACCCCAGATCCTTGGATGTACTCTACGGCCGGCAAACTGTTTCGACTTCGCGGCCGGACTTTTGGCATCCTAGGCCTTGGAAGGATTGGCTGCGCGACCGCTCTCCGCGCCAAAGCCCTTGGAATGAATACGATTTTCTATGACCCTTACCAACAAGATGGATACGACAAGGCGCTTGGTATTCGACGCGTAGAATCGCTGGATGAACTATTAGCGAGTTCATTCGTGCTCAGCATGCATTGTCCCAACACTTCAGAGACTAAGAACATCATCAATGCGGAAGCGATTCAAAGGATGCAAGACGGCAGTTATCTGATCAACACCGCTCGAGGAGCCGTTGTAGATGTGCGTGCGATTCCCGACGCCATCGCCAGTGGGAAACTCGCGGGAGCTGCCATCGATGTGTTGGTAGACGAGCCACCTGCCAGGGATAACCCGTTGTTAGCTGCCTGGAGGGATCCAAAGCATCCTGCCTATACTAGACTTATCATCAATCCCCATTCGGCTTTCTATTCCGAGGAAGGGCTCGCCGACATGCGAATCAAAGGCTCGCAAGCATGCCGAAATGCGCTGCTAGGAATCCCGTTACGGAATATCATCAACTGACCGCAGGCACGGCATTCAACGACCGTCGATTTCCCTCCTCTCCGAATGGGCAAAGCCAACCATACTATGCAAAAAGCATCAATACGAGTTCCGCGTCCATTGGGGCGGCTAGAGGTGTTGGCCTTTGCTTGCACGTTGTCTATGATCACTTACTTGGACCGAGTATGTTTTGGTGCGGCGGTGCCGTTTCTAATCTCGGACTTAGGCCTGAAAGACATTAGCGATTTGAAATGGGCTTTTACCGCATTTTCTATCGCATATGCGACGTTCGAGGTACCAAGCGGCTGGTTGGGTGACGCATTTGGCCCCCGCAGAACGCTCCTTCGAATCGTCGTTGGTTGGTCTGTTTTCACCGCGTTAACCGGAATGATTGGGCTAAGAGTTGGGGCGTTTACCTTCGGTGGACTTGGTCTATTGTGCCTAGTACGATTTTTGTTTGGAGTCGGTGAGGCTGGAGCTTATCCCAACTTGGCTCGCGTCGTCGCCAACTGGTTCCCGCCTGAGGAGCGAGGCAGAGCCAAGGGTTGGATTTGGATGTCTGGCCGTTTCATGGGCGGTATCACCCCGTTGATTTGGACACTATTAGTAATCGGGTCGGCGTACACTGCTCCATTGGTCTCGTGGCGTGGCGCATTCTTGCTGTTCGGAACTATTGGACTCGGTTGGTGCTGCGTATTTTGGTGGCGATTCAAGGATCATCCAGCGAATGCGGAAACGAACAAGTCCGCATTGGATTCCAATCATAAGAATTTGATCCATCCACTTCCATTGCGATTACTACTAAGCAACCAAAGTACATGGCTTCTGGGGCTGATGTATGCGTGTGCAAGTTTTTCTTGGTACTTTAACATCACCTACTTTCCATCATTCTTGGAAACGCGACACGGCCTTGAAGCTAATAGCATAACCGGCGCGATCATGAAGGGCGGTCCATTGCTATTGGGTGGTTTCGGATGTCTCATCGGAGGCTATTGGACGGACTTTCTGACGAGACGATTTCGCAGTCGCAATTGGGCACGCAGAATACCTGCTATGACCGGCCATGCACTTTGTGGCTCGTGCTACGTGTTTGCAATCTATGCAGACTCGGCTTGGACTGCGGCATTGGCTATTTCGCTAGCGGCTTTTTCAAATGACTTGATGATGGGAGCAGCTTGGGCGACCTGCCAAGATATGGGTCAGCGTCATACGGCAGTTGTAGCCGGCTGGATGAATATGCTCGGTAACTTGGGAGGTGCCATTTCTGGCTGGACCATCGGAACGATTCTCGAAATGGCGATCTCGCGTCGGGCGGCTTTGGATCAAGTGCAAGTGTCTGCGATTACCAAAGGGGCAAAGCAAGCGGCTCTGACTCAAGGCTACGACATATGTCTAATTGCCTTCATCGTGCTGTCATTTGTCGCCGTGCTCGCTTGGCTGCCAATCAATGCAGAACGGCCGCTAGAGGGATAGATTCCTTAGAGCCGAAGGCTCGACAGCAGGTGACAACCAATGTTGGAAAAAGCCCCGATTATCGGGGCTTGGGAAAAAAGGGTTTGGGGGTACCTTGTACACGATGCGGATCTCGTCTGTGCAGATTTCGATTCGTTTGATAAGCAGCTTTATCAGGTTGCGTTTGAGTTCAAATGAAGCATCCGAAAGCTTCGTGTTCACCTCGGCGGCGAGCGCTGATAGGGTCGCTTCGGCAGCCTCTGGATCGCTGGTTGCTTCTCGCTTACTTTGCATGCTCGTTAATGTCGCCGCTTCACGGTCGTGCCTTGATCGAACACTTCCGATGCGTCCCTCAAACTCAATTCGCTCGATCAGTCCTTGGGCATATGCGTCGATCAGTCGGTCGAGTTGAGAGCGTAGTCCTTTCACCGCAGCTTGTTGCTTTGCAATCCCCTCGGAATTCTCCGGTGCATCTGCTTGACGACGCTGGTACTCAAGTTTGATCCGAGCGGGATCATTCAAAAGTTGGCAGAGGTCTGACCAGACGCAAGCTTCAAGCTCTGCTCCCCTGACCATACCGTTATCGCAGATTGCGACGCCGTTGCGTCGATGCTTGTCCGTTCCGATGCAACGATAGTAGTGACAGCGGCTTCCTCCTTGGTGACAGTAAGCCGATCCACACTTGCCACAAATCAACAATCCACTGAGTAAGTATTTCGCGCCACTGTGCCGCGCACGCTGTTGTTTGCGATTCTCATCCATGCGTTTGCGAACTTCCTCATACACTGTTTGGCTAACGATCGCTGGAACACGAATGATAACTTGTTCCTCGATCGGTGTCGCCACCGAAACCTTTGCTTGACGGGGCACAGTCGGGTCGCCACGTTTGGCGCGTCGACCAGGTTTTCTAAGGGATAAACGCTCTTTCCCGTAATGCGCGTGTCCGTAGTAAGCAGGGTTGATCAAGATGCCGCGCACCGTCGCGGTGTGCCAATCTTCTTTGCCATTCCGCGTTCGAATACCTCGTGACTTCAATTCACGACATACACTTGCCAAAGACAATCCTCGCTGGGCTACACCCTCAAACATCAATTGTACAGCGGCGCTTTCCGTTGGTTCGATTTCCCAACGCGCTTCGCTTTGACCTGCACTCTTACGAAAATAGATGTACCCATAGGGAGCGCGGCTAAACACACTTACCTTTCCTTGAGATGCCGAGTATCGACGGCCACGTCGAGTACGCTCCATAATTTTTGCTCGCTCGTACTCAGCGAACATACCTTGCATTTGAATTAGCATCTTCGTTTCGGGACTGTCAGGAAGTCCTTCTTGATTTAGGAAAACTACTTCACAAGTATGCTTAGCCATTTCTTCCAACAGGATCGCTTGATGCGCGAAATCGCGAGCCAGACGATCCGGAGAATGAACATACAACCGATCAATCATCGAAGCCGCAATGTGGTCACGCAGGCGTTCTAAAGCTGGACGCTGAAGTTGTGGTTTTGGCGGTTCGATTTTGTGGGCCGGAACGCAGTTGGGCGGATCCTTTGGAGGTGTGTGATTTGGGTCAATTTCCTCAAAAGCCATTGCTAGCAATGAGGTCGAATGACGATCAACTACAAAGTCTCGCACCACCGTGCGCCGGCCGATCCGGAGGGGACCATCCATGGCTTGGAACTCCAAGAAAAACAAGGAATCCCCGAACCAGGAACAATTCAACGAGTGCCTTTTCGGCATATGCCTAGCCCTTCGCGGGGCCAAACAGAATGAAACATTGTTCCCTTTGTTACAACATCGGTTGTCACGTCAGAACTTAGCCGGTGGTGAAACCGGTGAAACCACCGGAATCGGAGCAAATTGCGAGTCCGAGTCCCGGAGGGACGGCAGATCGTCGGTTCTGTCGTCCCTTCGGGACTTAACTCGAGGTGCTCTCATCCGAACCGGGGTTTTACAACCCAGGCTAAGATCTGTCGGTCCTACGGACCTAACCGTTCCTTCAAAGCTGGGCATCTTGGCCTTTGCTTGTAATGTCAGCAATCATTATTCTCTTTGGGATTGCGATACCTTATACTCGCGCTGACACTTATTTAGGCTTTACAACTTTACCTGCTCTCTACTGGCCGTTCCTCGGGCTATCCGTTGTTTGCTATGTGGTGCTTACCCAATGCGTCAAAATGTGGTTGTTGCGCAAACAATGGATCTGAGTGATAGTGACACGCGCGTTTTGGCAAACTCAAGCCTCGCAGGGAGAACAACTTATCCATGTATTGGGCGCAAGATCGGGCGACGCCAACGCACTAAAACACCCAATCGAACGCATCGATCACTGCGAAATGCAAGATATTATCATGGTTTGCTTCGCCAAATGACTTAAACCGGACCCGCAACCCTTCCGGCTGTTGGGAAACGACCTTTCTGGACAGCGTTTTGGCCGATTTTACCATGATTCTATGTTCATTTTCTCCTACGCCAATGTAGATGGACTTGGTGGTTGGTGGGAATTTGAGTAGTTGCTTTAACAACGAATGGTCGTCCCACCAAAGGCTGGGGCTGAGGATGACATAATTGGCGAACAGTTCCGGTTTCTTGAACAATACCTCTGTGGCCAACAAACCGCCAAGAGATCGGCCGACAAGGATAGTCGTACCGTTTTTGCTATAATTCTCCCGGATAAAAGGCTGTAGCTCTTTTTCCAAAAACTGGATGAACTTGCCCGAACCGCCCGAATTTGGCAACACTTTTTTATCTTTTTCAATGGTGGAGGGAAAGGTGAAGTCCCGCTCTCGATCTACGTTGACGATGCCGACCACGATGCATTCCGGCATGTTGACCCACGGGAAATTGCCGAACCGCGCCAGTCGTTCCGCCACATGAATGAAGTCCTCGTCCGCCGAGCCATCCAATAAGTAAACTACCGGGTGCTGCTGATGGGAATTAAGGCGGTGACCTTCGGGAAGGTAGATATTCAGTATTCGCTCCTCGTTGAGCACGTCCGAACGAATGATGACGGATTTGCCAATGCCAAAGGGCGATTCTGCAAGAACGTCGGCCGTTTGGGTATTTAGAAAGTTTGCGCAAGAAAACATGCAAACGAGGAATCCTAAAGTGTTTTTCATATCGAATTCTCTTTTGCTGTTCGCTTAGCAACTTGATCCATCAAGTCGGTCCAGTTGCGACTATCAGCATGAACGGTTAGTTCGGCTGATTGTTCGAGGCTTGAAGTCAATACACATTTGATTATTGGCGTCTCCAACGAGAAAACAACTTGAATCGTTGCTTGCAACGCATTGGTTTTATCAAACAAAGCCCGCGACGGGCAATTCGCCGAAGTGTCGTTCGAGGGACGCCATATTTGCTTGGCATGAAAGGAGTCGCAGTATCCGCTTAAAACGATGCCCTCTTCCGATAACTCGATGGAGAAAGATCGCAAACGGTTTCCGAGTAACGCTAGAACTAGTTGCGGTAGCTCCGCAGACAGAGTTTCGGTACTCGTCTGTATCTGGATGTTATTGGGTTTCATAGTTGGTTGCCCTACGTGATTGGAACGGCACGTAGAAGGGCTGAATGCAGTCATTCGGAGCGTTGCTG
>JANLUJ010000420.1:0-1681 GCA_031363425.1 Pirellula sp. | reverse complement strand
ACCGATTCACCGCCCACAGTTTGGAACAGTTCTACTCCCTCAATTCATCGCCCACCAACGATTTCTCACGTCCGCATGTTGGGGGATTCTTCTTCTGCAAGCGACCTCGAGTGCAGCATTCGTCAGTATACCAACACTGCGATGACGATGACGTCAAAGGACTTTGCCTTGCTGCACGGCAATCGAGTACGCTGCCTCCATTTCTCGGGCCATTTCCTTCGAGTCACCACCACGGTAGTACACTCGACGATCGAACGTCGGCCCTGCTGAAAAAGCACCAAGCAACTCCTCCGTTTGGTACAGCTCAACGTGATACTCACGGCCCTGACGAGTCGTAATGTCCAATGAGCCGATCGTGAGCCATTTGTCAGGACTGAAATCGCGTTTTGGCACCTGCATCGAAGCCCGAATTCTGTGCCACTTCGCAACCGGAATCTCAAACTTGACAGGATCACGGTTTGGCCCGAAGTTCCCTATTGCAATCAACCGCTCGACCACTTGGGGAGCAGGCAGTGGATCACCAGACGAATTGACCCAGGCGAAGATTAACCCGCCGATAGCGACTGCGAAAAGTATAAGAGTCCATCGCCAACGCTTGTTCATAGACACACCCCAATTCGCCGCCTACCTTGTTTAATCTTTGTTTGTGACTGTTATACATGAAGTGTGCTGAATCCGTCAGATTTGACCGATTCCCATTCCACAGTTGGCCAGGATGCTTACGCCGGTGGTCGTCACTTCCCACCAGCTTCAATTTCCACCGGCATGTGCTGACCAACGACTGTTAACTAGTTTGTCGCGATCTCGCAAAATCTAGCCTCTCAACGACAGCACACCTCTGTGGACATGTAGCTAGCCAATTCAGCCGTCCTCTACCGCTTCACCGCCCACAGTTTTGAACAGTCCTACATCGCCCACCTACGTTTTCCCACGTCCACACGTTGCCTCTGTTAATCCCTCTGTCGCCGTTCGATATCGGGTTGCTTTCGAAACCTGATCGTATTTCCGCGAATGGTTAACAGTCCTGCGCGATTTGAGAAGTAGTCAGATTCCGTTCCGTCGCTAAATCTTCTCTGCGCATCGCATTCGACTGTGCTCCGACCAACGAATCGCCAGGCGTACGACCCATTTGCTGTTAACTAAAACGCCTTTTCCTTTTCAGTTTGCTTTCGGACACCGGATGTCGCCAAAGCTGTTAACTAAAACTTTTGGTCAGATTGAGAGTCTGAGAGTTCGTCCGATTCGGGACAGAAAGCGGCTCAAAAAGGCGATCCGAGAAAAAACAGAGAGCGCTCTCTAAATCCGGCCGGATTTGCTAGACCAATGAAAACACTGTGGAAAAACGAAGAAAGCCGGGAGTGGCTGCGCTCGGCTTACTTTGTTAACTAGTGTGGCGGGTTATTTCCGCGTTTTAATATCAGCTCCCCGAAAGCAACCCAAATACGTAAAGTTCTCTGTTTTCAAAAGCATGAAATCCCAGGGATATTTGCATATCAGCAATTCTATGTGTTCGAGACTCTTTCGATTTCAGACACCGGAAGCAACTCGTTTACTGAAAATAGTATCAATAACATCGAGCCGTATCCAAAGGTTCATCCGTGTGTATCGAGTTCTCGAACCCCAGACTGGCCGAATCCAAAATAGGGATTGAAAGTGCTTTCAAAATCAGACAGCCTCCCAT
>JANLUJ010000046.1:0-1697 GCA_031363425.1 Pirellula sp. | reverse complement strand
AAGAAAACTTCGCAGTAGTACCGCTCTAGAGCCTTGTTGTTGCTTTCCGGTGAAGGCTATCTTGACATTGCCCTGCCGTTCCAACTGGATCGCGCCTCCGCTCAATACGATCCGATAAGACGCTTCGATCGACGCTGGTTGATCGAGCATTTGACCATTGCGGTCCAGCTTGTTGGTTCTTATGCGAAAAGTCACTAGCGAATCATCCAATTGAATCTCTACGGGATGAAAGGGGGCCATGGTTACGGCCCAAGGTTCCTCATCTTTTTGCTTTTTTAATCCCTTCCCAACGACGTCGGCAAATTGCACCGCCATCGTATCCAATTCAGAACTCTTGAGAATTCGGCCGGCAAGGACAGGATCTAGCATGTTGGTTACAACAGACTCATGCAATTGAACCGTAATACCCGTAGGGTCTACCACCAATGGGCAAGAGGCTGGAGCAGCAAGTTGAGTCGGTCCCTGTAGCTTCCATAGCAACGCCAAATACTGAGGTGAACTCCATGTTGTTCTCTTCGGCCGTTCCAAACCAAGACGAGCCAATACGGGTAGGTCGGGATCTCTTATTTTTTGGTTGGCTTCACTGATTTGCTGCGCAAGCTTTTCATGGAACTGCGAACGAATACGTTGTTCTAGGCGTCCCTCTGCAATCGCATCGGCTTCCGGCTTTTGTTTGGCCGCTTGTTTGCTCGCGATTTTGCGAACGATCCGCAATCGATGTTCGATGTCGTCGATTTGGCTAACCAAGTTAGCGTCGGTTGAAGTGTCGTTCAGAGTGACAAGGCCACTATCGGTCAAAGCGATGGTTTCACTGGCCGCGACGTTACCAAATCCTTGGGTATGCAGTTTGACGGACCGGTTATAGCCAATGTTCTGACTGGAGAAAGAACCGCTCAAATTCAGTCTCAACGCGGCATGTGTATTGCTATCCAACAGTTGTGGCGTCACCTGTCCTTGAAGCCAGCTTTGACCATAAAGTTGGGTCCCCAGAATTAGTTCGTTGACTGGATTCGCTTCGTGAACGGGCCTTGCAAAGCGTTGGTTGACGAAATCTGAGGAGACCAGGACTCTTGCATTGGCTCTTGAATATCCGCTACGAATCGCACTGACTAAATCATTGGCTTGATTGCCTTGCATTAAATAGGACACAGTCTGGCCAATTTCTCGTGTACCATCAAAGTTCAGGGCTGCGTTTGGCATACGCAATTGCTCGGGTAATTTGGTCAACCGGTTATTGATGATCTCGATTGCTTTTGCTTTGTCCGAACTAAACTTCAACGCGTGCGAGAAAGTAGTCAATGCGTCGCGAACCTTCGTAAATTGCCGCAACTCCAGTCCAAAGTAATTTTGTCGAAACGCCTTTTCAAACTGCGAAATCTGGTCCGCATTGGGCAGTTCCTTTTTTAGCTCCGCTCGCAGGTCGTTCCAACTCAAAAACGCGAGCCAGTTTCCTTGGTGCTGGGGGGAAGTAGCCAAAAAATTTTCGAGTTCGGCCATGGCTCCATCGAGACGCTGTCTGGCCATCTCAATGTCCGGCAACCGATTGGGGTCCAGATTCCTTTGGGCGTTTGCAACTTCTAAGGCCCAATTGCGAACCGCCAATTGCGATGAAGTCGACGCCCCAAAACTACTTATAGAATAGGAGGCGGGCGAATAGTTGGCGGGAGTAACCCACGTCGAGTTGAAAGTCGGTGCCG
>JANLUJ010000386.1:0-2916 GCA_031363425.1 Pirellula sp. | reverse complement strand
CCACGATCTCCCAGCTTTCAGCCCAAATGCCACTTCCTGGAGGCTTTTGGGCTAGTTGAGATGCTAATCGATCGCCTCCCCAAATGTACGAACGGTAAATCGGCTCAAAACGAATCGGCTGATCTGGTAAAAACATGGATTGCCAAAAGGACTGGGAAGAACAAACTGGGTAGACCCGAAACGACGCGTCTACAGAAAACATTTTACTCGCCCCACACGAACTACGCACGACGGCATGAAAATTCATACCGTCCCCCCGATACCGGAGACTAAATTGATGGCGAAAAGCGCCCTTGCATTGAAAAAAGCCGACGACCTTTTCGAAAAAAGCTCGATGAGCTTTGGCGATCACCTCGAGGAGCTACGACGTGCCCTTTTCAAATCTTCCATTTGGTTGGCTGTCGGCTTGGCTATCGGTTTGCCTCTAGCTACCACGGTCGTGAACTACATGCAGGTACCACTTCGGAAATCGCTGGACAAATACTACGACAAAAAATCCAAAGCAGAGATGGCCCAATCCTCGGGCAAAGAGGTTTCTACGGAGCTTTCCAAGTGGCTGATTGACGAAAAGAAAGTGACGGAGGTAGTTTTTCGAGATATGCGGCGTCTTAAGGCCGCGCTCACTGGCGAACTCTCCGAATCGGATCGTAATAACCCAGACAGTCTTGGCCTACCAGACGTTGCAGATCTTGTTGCTTTTCGCGAGTTCGTTGGTATCAATGCGAGCACGGAAGCGCTGGGACTTCAAGAACCGTTTTTGATTTGGTTCAAGGCAGGCTTGGTCATCGCGTTCTTGGTTGCGAGCCCGGGCATATTTTTTCATATTTGGCAATTCATCTCAGCCGGGTTATACCCGCATGAACGTCGATACGTTTACTTCTTTCTACCAACAAGCTTGCTGTTGTTTTGGGCAGGTGCGGCTCTAGCTTTCTTTGTGATCTTCAACATGGTCATTGACTTTTTGCTGGAGTTCAATGCAAGCATGGGAATTGGGGCATCGCCTCGGCTTACCGATTACATGTCTTTTGCTCTCATGCTGCCGTTGGGATTTGGCATCTCATTTCAGCTGCCATTGGTCATGCTGGTTCTCGAGCGGCTTGGGATTCTGTCGGTGCAACTCTATGTTTCCCAATGGAGAATGGCCATACTGATTATTGCTTTTCTTTCCATGATTTTGACCCCGAACGATGTTGGAAGCATGTTGGGAATGGCAATTCCACTAGTAGGTCTATATTTCGTCGGCATTGCCATGTGCAAATACTTGCCTCGAAGTGATATGCTACGTGGGCAAGCCAGCGATCCAACTTGATAGTTTGGTCAAGCAGGCGCAACTACGATGAAGTGAACTCGAAATGCATAAACACGATATGAAGGCATCACTGTCTATGATGAACCCAATAGCGCGCCGACACTTCATTCAGTCGTTGGCGGCAGTGTCTTTGTGCGGTGCAACTCAAAGTTCTTTTAAAGTCGTTGCCCAAGAAAAGCCAAACGCGACCGTTGCCAAAGCCAGGCAGCGAACAGTCGTCGGTGCAAGTGTTGCCGCCACTGTTCATCCGATCGCGTCCCAAGCTGCGTTGAGCATTTACAAACTAGGAGGAAACGCTGTAGATGCCGCGATCGCAGCCGCACTATGCCTCGGCGTCGTCGATGGTCACAATTCAGGTCTAGGCGGCGGTTGCCTGATGTTGATCCGAACGCAGGGAGGTGCGATTCACGCGATCGATGGCCGCGAAACGGCTCCCTCTGCAGCCACAGCCAACATGTACCTACGCAATGACAAAGCGATCGCCGAGTTGAGTCAAACGGGTTCACTTGCTTGCGCCGTTCCTAGCCAAATCGCAGCACTGAAACTGGCCCACGACAAACTGGGGACCTTGAAATGGGCATCGCTATTCGAACCCGCAATCGATGCTGCAGAGAGCGGCTATGCGATAGGTAATTCGACGCACAATGCGATCTCGTCCGAACGCGAAAACCTATCCAGGTACGATGCAAGCCGGTCCGTACTTCTAAAGCCAGATGGGAGCGTGCCCAAAGTCGGAGAAACTCTTCGCCAGCCGGATCTGGCAGGAACCCTCCGTCAACTTGCGAAGAACGGCCCCGCTTGGTTTTATAAGGGTGAGTTCGCCAAGGCCACAGTGGAGTACCTGGAAAGGCATGCAGGTATGTTGACCTTAGCCGATTTTGCAAACTACAAAGCGATCGAACGCTCGTGCATTAGGACAACCTATCGAAACCACCAGGTGATTGGCTTCCCTACTCCAAGTTCTGGCGGGATCCACATCGCTCAGATGTTGAACATGCTCGATCGATTCGACGTTTCTCAGATCCATTCCAAGTCTAAAGGGGAGTTCTTTCATTTGCTGGTCGAGTGCATGAAACGCGCGTTTGCAGACCGCGCCCACTGGCTCGGAGACGGCGATTTCGTCGACGTGCCCCAATTTCTAACCGACCCGTCCTATGCTAAGTCGCTTGCTGAACAAATCAGCATGAACAGAGCATCCACCGAAATCGTTCATGGAGACGTCATCGAGGGCGATGGCAAAAAACATACGACTCATCTTGCAACCGCAGACTCGATCGGGAACTGGGTGGCGCTCACGTCGACTGTCAATACCACATGGGGCTGCAAGGTCATGATTCCTGGAACAGGAGTTATGCTCAACAATCAAATGGACGATTTCAGCATTTCCCCTGGAGTTCCCAATGCATTTGGCCTCGTGGGCTCGACAGCAAACGCAATCGCGCCGAACAAACGGCCTTTGTCCAGCATGAGCCCGACCATCGTGTTGGCCAAGGATGGAACTCCATTCTTGAGTTGTGGAGCGGCAGGTGGACCAAAGATTATCAACGCAACTTTGCAAATCATTGTGCGATGCATCGACTTGCATGAACCCATCGATCAAGCGATCG
>JANLUJ010000346.1:0-10950 GCA_031363425.1 Pirellula sp. | reverse complement strand
GACGACTGCCGTTTGTTGCCATTCTAGCTTTCCATTGTTTCTGTCGTAGCACATCAACTTAAATTCTAAATTGGGAATCTGCCCAGCACGCTTGCCCGTTGGGACGGCGGTTACGACGAAGACCCTGTCTTCCCAGATAACTGGCGAACCGGAGCTGCGCCCCGGAATCTCGACTTTCCATTTGACGTTTTTGGTTGCACTCCATTCGGTTGGCGGAGCAGCATTCAGCGCGATCCCGTTGCCCGTTGGCCCTCGCCAATGTCCCCAATTATCAGCTTGCAGGTAGGGGCCCAGGCTCATAGACAACAAACTGAGTAACGCGATTTTCTTCATGGGTAACTTTGCCAATTTAAGGTTTTAGGTGCTCGTGAAAGTACTCCCAACGCAGCGAACCATAAGTGCTGCCCACTCCGTGTTGAAATTCGGGATAGATCATCATCCGAAATCGCTTGTCCGCGTCATTGAGCGCTTTAGAAAGCTGCCATGTGTTGGCTGGATGCACATTGTCATCGATGAGCCCATGCACAAGGAGCAGTTTCCCCCTCAGATTACCAGCAATCTTGTTGCACGAGCCTGCGTCATAACCCTCCGCATTTTCAGCCGGTGTTTGCATGTAACGCTCCGTATAAATAGTGTCATAATTGCGAAAGTCCGTGACGGGTGCTCCGGCCACTGCCACCTGAAATACATCAGGGTATCTGAGTAGCGCCAAGGCCGACATGTATCCTCCATAAGAATGGCCATAGATACCAACTCTATCTCCGTCGACATACGGACGCTGCCGAAGGAACTTAACACCCGTAGCTTGATCGTCCAAGTCGGGGACTCCAAGCTTCAAATAGGTCGCGCTTTCAAAGGCTTTGCCTCGTCCAGTAGTACCGCGATTGCCAATCTTGACAACCAAGTATCCCAATTCGCAGATGGGATTGGCAGCGGAGTAACGGGTAGAGATGCCCACGCTCTCTGGACCACCATACACATCAATTAACAGCGGGTATTTTCGAGATGCATCAAAATTCGAGGGTTTATGGAGTGTTCCGCAGATTGTCGTCTTTCCATCGTTCGAAAGAAATGAAAACAGTTCGGGCGGAGATAGTTTTGCTTTGTCAGCCGCATCTCTATCGCCGCGTGCTAGCACGGCAACTTCTTTACCCGCTTCATCGTAGATGACAGTGCTTGGCGGTGTTTCAAGTTGCTCGCGCGTTGATATAACAAATCGATTGTCCGGAGAAATGTCGAAAGAAGTGTGGTTCAGCGGCGAGGCGGTCAATCGAACAGGATGCGTTCCATCGAGTTTGACGCGATGAAGCTGCGCGTTGTATGGGATCGCATCGCTAAATGCAGTGAAGTAAAAGAAACCAGCTTTTTCATCGATCTTGGTGATTGCACTGCAGGCGTAGTCTCCGACTGGTGACAATGGATTGAGCAAGCGACCATCGATATGTCGCAATTGAAAGTGCTTCCATCCATTGGCCTCTGTCCCCCATACAAATCGTTGGTTGTCTTCTAGGAATCGGATCGTTGGACTATTCTCTTGCCAAGTCGACTGGCGTTCGGTCAACACGGTTCGAACACGGAGCGTATTGGTATCGATCGCGAGCACGTTCAAGACATCTTGGCGACGATTCGTTCGGTTGACTAGTAACTCGTTGCCATCAGGTGAGAAGCGAATCGAATACAAATATTGAGTTGCTTCTCCGTCGATCGCTACTTTCTTTGCGGACTTTTTCGCCAGATCGTAGATCCAGATCGAGACTTTCGGGTTGGGATCGCCCGCCTTCGGGTAGCGAACCGACTGCAACTTGGTGTAGTTGGCAGTGTTGTCGAGAGTCAAGTGGTAGTCCACCATCTCGCGCTCGTCGACTTCATAGTACGCCAGTTTTGAACTGTCTGGAGACCACCACATTGCATCGCTTTGATTGAGTTCTTCCCCATAAACCCAGCAACCGGTCCCGAATCTCAAGCGATCGACACCATCCGCTGTGACTCGGATCTTTTCATTTTCGGATGCGGTCGATTCCAGCGTTATGTTGAAGTCGCTATAGACGGATTTCCACTTGCCATCGGGGGAAGTTTCCACGGTCCGCTGTTGCGCTCGTCCAACACCGGGTTGACCATTTCTTCGCGGACCTCTGCGGCCTTCATTTGTTTCGGGCGTGGCTGGCGCTCCGCCATCGGAGATCTCAAAGGTCTTGAGATCCATCGATTTGCGTTTGCCAGCGAGCGTGTACTGCACCGCACCACCGTCATCCGACCATCGGATCTGCTCCACTTTCCCACCGCCGCCTAACTCAGCTCGAAGCGAGGAAATCTCACTGTACAATTTGTAACCCGGCAATTCCTTGAACGTCGGTTGAGCTCGAACCGGATTGCACGGGAACGACAATAATACTGCGGAAAAGGCCAGTAATGCGTGGATTCGATATTGCATTGAGATTCAACTGTCTTCAATTTGGAAAAACTCGAACGGAGGTACCAGATTATACACGGACCAGTTGGTAACGCGACCTTTCAGAATCTCAAATTCGGCGCTAGTGCGAATCAGGCGGCACTCTGTAAATGGTCCAATTGTGGATAAATCACACAAAGATGGCTCAATTTGAGCCGATCAAACGCAGCGAGAAATAGGCCGTAGCCGCAATCAACGCTCCGCACGGGACGGTCGTGATCCAAGCCAACAAGATCTCAAAGACTTTCCTCCATTTGGCCTGTTTCGTAGTTGCTCCCATTCCCAATAGCGAACCTACGCTAACATGGGTTGTACTCACCGGCATGCTATGAAAGCTTGCTGTCGTTACGAGGATTGCCGTAACTAGGTTAGCTGCAAAGCCCTGACCAGGCGTCATCCCCGTAACTTTTTTTCCTAACGTCTCTGCAACTTTCGTAGCATCGATCATCGCGCCCATTGCAATCAGGATCCCGATCATGAGTATCGCATAGCGAGTCGAAAAGTTTGGCACGATCAACAGGAGCGCAGCTATTTTTGGAGTGTCGTTCAAGCCACGAGCAAAGCTTGCTGCTCCTGCTGTCAAGAAGTGGGCGACATCGAGAAACCGATTTCGCTGATCTGGTGCCAAGCCCAAGGGTCGAAGTATCCAGTAGACGGTTCCGCCAAGGAGTATCGCAATGAGCGGACTGAAGAAGAGTGGATAGAAAAAATTCTTACCTAGAGCAAACAAATGAACCTGATCACCTGCGCCAGCAAGCCCAGCCCCAACCAATGCACCAACGAGAGCGTGAGTCGTGGAAACCGGAAAACCGAAGCGAGTTGCTAGAAAACTAGTGAGGGCAGCCCCAGTTGCAACTGCCGATGTGAAGCTGGGAGACTGCAGCAGTTCGTCGCTGACCAGCCCTTTACCGCTGAACTTCTTGATTAACCCCTCAGCGAGAAATAATGCGGCCATCGAGCCAGCGAATGTGGTTAGCGTTCCCCACCATAACGCCGTTTTCAAAGTCGTCGTTCCACTTCCGTAAAGTGAAGCGACTCCCTTGAAGTTTGCGTTGGCCCCGTTGGTAAACGCAACAAAGCCAACCGAAACGATCAACAAAGTTAGTAACACGTGGTAGCCTACTTAGCCTGATTCACTTTGGTCTCGGCAGGATACTTCTTTAGAGACGCGTACTCTTTCCATGAACCTTCGTAAAGTCGAACATTCGGGTACCCTGCAACGTGTGCCAAGTAGAACCGAAGCAAACTTCCTTCTCTTGAGGTTCCGCAGTAGACGATTATCTCCTGGTCTTTCGTCAACCCTGCATTATTCAATTCAGCTATTGCTTTGTCCCTGGCAATGAATTTGTGTGTGTTGTCTTTCTCCATCAATCGAGCCCAGTGAAAACCAATAGCACCCGGAATGTGTCCCTTTCGAAGCCAAATATCGTCTTCACCGATATACTCGTTGTGTGGTCGCGCATCGACAAGTACGACATTGGGCTTGTCTTTCTTTGAAAGGAGTTCTTCAACATCAATTCCAATGTCCTTTTTTGATGCCACTGGCAACTTTCCAGGTGGATTACCAAAATACTCTTGAGTGGTGGGCAGCTTGAGTTTCTGCCATTCTGCAAGACCTCCATCGACGACGCGAATATCCTCAACTCCGAACTTTTCAAGAACGTATGCTACCATACTGGTGCTTAGAATCTCATCATTGGGAAGCCTGTCGCCCGTAGCATACAAGATGTGAGTGCGGTTTCGATCAACTCCAGCGCGAGTAAGAAGGGTTGCGGTCAAGACATCGGGAAGGTACTGGACTGGAACCCCCAGGTCCGTTCCGCGAAGCGAATCGAAATTCAGATGATGAGCGGTCGGAAGATGGCAGCGGAAGTAGTCTTTGTATCCACCCCTAGTATCAATGACGATGGGGCGCTCCGCTACGATTGGATTCTCTATCAACCTCTGTGCTTCGTCGCAGGAAATGATCGCTATCTCGGCTCTAGCAAATGTCCCTCCCGCAATCAACGCAAAGAATGCAAGTTTCTGAACGAGGTTCTTCATTGATGATTTCTCGTAAGTGGTTTTGGATTTCGTTAGTTTCTCAAGTTCAGTTGGCAGCAGCCGAAATCGAGTGACTTCTTCGATGAACGACTTGATAAAAAGTCCCCATTCAATTGATAGTAAATGTACTTGCCTTCGCGAGTCGTAGTGACAAGCCCGGCATGAAACAACACTCTCAAATGATGAGACGCATTGGTCAAATCGATTTCAAGCAGCAATGCAACATCTGTGACGCTCAACTTCCCTGTTCGAAGGGCACGGACAACCTGCAAACGCACCGGATCTGCCAGCGCTTTCAGATAGACGGCACAGCGTTCGGCATTTTCCGACTCGGACTTCTTTGCGTTTGGGTCAACCATCTTAACATTCATTCCATTTCCGTCGGCTTAGCGGTAATCTTTTGCTTTGAAGTTGCCATCTTGACTGCCACCATTATCGACGAGAAGCAGCAAAACACAATCTCCAAAACGGGGTGGGTGGCTGCTCAATACGAATCCATGTGAAAACCGCCGAAATCCGCATGTCGGGTCTTGACACTCGGACTGCAGGCTGAAACACTCTTACGATCGTGCGATTGTGCGCGGGACGTATTATTCCGGGACGTATTAAATACTAATAGGTGGAAACGAGATGAAGTCAAGTGGAGCCTTTCCGAGACTAGCATTTACTCTGGTTGAGTTGTTGGTGGTTATTGCAATTATCGGTATTTTGGTCGGACTTTTGTTGCCCGCTGTTCAATCCGCGCGAGAAGCAGCCAGGCGGATGCAGTGCCAGAACAATATTCGACAATTGGGGCTCGCTGCTCACAATCACGAAGCGGCACTGCGGTCTTTGCCTCCGGCATATCGAGGGCAGCAGATAGGCGGAGCGCCCGGTTACTTCGATCTTTGGGGAACGGTCGCGTTGCTGACTCCGTACCTCGAACAAACAAACGTCTACAATGCAATCGACTTGTCAAAAACAATGTATCAGTTGACTCCACCATACGGGATACAAGCTCCCGTAGCGGTTGTCGCAAAAGTGCCAACCTTTGTTTGTCCTAGCGACAAGTCAGAGTCGGTTTGCAGCAATGCTTATGCGATTACCGGAGACTTCGCTCCCTCAAACTATGCTTTTTGTCTAGGAACCGGCACAACAACTGGTCGCACAGGTTGGCGTGGATCACCCTGGGATGCTGACGGTGTTTTCTATGCACAGTCCAAAGTAAGAATCACTGACATCAAAGATGGATCGAGCAACACAATTGGTGTTTCCGAACGCTTACTTGGCGAGGGTGGCGAATCGACCACGTTGGCTACGCGGGCTGAACTCAAGCCGCAGACGATGCTCGTGAACCCCGGTGCAGAAACCAATGATGCCAATTGCGGCGGTTCATTGAGAATCAATTTTAGCCAGCGACGGATGTACACGTGGGTGGCGGGAGAACCTCGATGTACGAGTTACAACCATTACTACGCTCCAAATGATAAAGTAAACCCGGATTGCGTCGCTAACTTTACTGGCAGCGATCCGATAACTCGAAGCTCAGGGCATGGACTGAGTACAGCACGCAGCAGGCATACTGGCGGTGTCAACGCGTGTTATTGTGACGGCAGTACTCGGTTCGTTGCCGACAACATCGACATTACGATTTGGCGAACCTTGGCGACTCGAAGTGGAGGCGAGGTGATTGGTAGTGACTACTAAAACTCTCGTGGACCAGCCGCTGCTTAAAACACTCTCCCGCGAGCAAGTGAAAAGCTATCACGACGATGGATATTTGATTCTCCGCAGTGTTTTCCTTGTCGAAAAGGTCTATGCCTTGGGCGACGAAGGGGACCGAATCGCGAGAGACCACTCGGAACTGATTGATCAAAAGAACCTTCGAGTGCGATTCAAGCCGCATGTTGAATCGGGACAACCCGTTTTTGAAGTGCTCGATCCGATTGCCGACCTTTCCGCGATTGCAAATGAAATTGCGCAAGACGAACATATGAAGGATATCCTTCACGACATTTATGGTGAACCCGCTTGTTTGTTTAAGGAGAAGCTGATCTACAAGCCAGCTGGCGCAATCGGAGCCACGCTGCATCAAGACTGGATCGGGTGGCCAGGATTTCCAGAGAGTTTTCTGACCGTGTTGGTGGCTATTGATTGTTTCAGCCACGAAAGTGGAGCCACGGAAGTCTATCCTGGCTTACACAAGCAAGGATATCTCTCGCCGAAAGATGGACAGCACCATTGTCTTGTGCATGAATCGCTCGGAGTCGAGCCCGTTCCTTTGCTGCTCGAACCAGGGGACGTGGCGATCTTTGGTTGCTTTACTCCACACAGGTCTGCACCTAACTTGAGTAACTCAAGTCGTCGCGGTTATTTTATTAGTTACAACGCACTTTCCGATGGTGGAGATCAGTACCAGAAACACTATCGAGAGTTTCACGATTGGATTCGGGCCAAGTCGCCAGCCGAGACACGCGACCAACTGTTCTTTCGGTAGCCCAAAATAGCGAGGTACTCGCGATTCATGTCCATTCAAACAGCACCAAATGAAACGCGCGAAGAGGTCGATTGGCCGTCAATGGATCGCGCGTGGACCGAGCGAGTGATACAATACGGATGGGGGCCGATCCTCGTCGGTGCGATGGCAATGGCAGCCACCTACCCCGGGCGTACACATGGCTTGGGGATGGTTACCGAACCATTGCTGGCCGACCTTAACCTTGCAAACGCCGAAGGACGCGTCCTTTATGCTTCGCTCAATTTCTGGGGAACACTCCTCGGTGCATTCTTTTGTCTACCGGTTGGATGGCTATTCGATCGATTTGATCGCCGATTGATTCTGGTTGCAAATTTAATGCTACTGGGAATCTCAGTTGTGTGGATGTCGATGGTGCAAAGTTGGCAAGCATTGTTCGTGTCGCTAATACTCACTCGCGGATTTGGTCAAAGCGCATTGTCCGTTGTGAGCCTGACTATTGTCGCAACATCATTCGACGGACGACGAATCGGAATGGCTATGGCATGGTATGCAATTTTGTCCGTTCCCTTTCACTTAATCCTAATTAAAGGTGTCGGCTGGGCATTGACCGACGGCAAGATTGATTGGCGAGTCATTTGGGGCTGCGTTGGATTCGCTTTGATAGCCATGTCGGCATTCGCCGTCTTTCTGAAACCTCGCGGCTCAGCCTCGCCCAAGAAACAAGAAGCAAATAGTAGTGGTCTTACACTCGCCGAAGCTTTGGCAACACCCGCCTTTTGGGTTTTCAGTCTGACCATTTCGCTTTGGGGAATGATCTACGCGGGGGTCGCGCTCTTTAATGTCGATATTTTTAGAGAGAGAGGTTTCGATGAAAAGCTCTACTTCAATGTTCTGTCGTTAGTAACAGTTGTTGCCTTGATTTCCAAGCTTTTCTTTGGCTGGTTAGTCAATTACGTGTCGTTAAGCCGACTTCTTGCGGTCTGCTTGCTGACAACCTCGATTGCGTTGATCGGTTTGCCTTGGGCGACTCGGGTGTGGCATGCCTATGTCTATGGAGTTGGTCTTGGGATTGCGTCAGGGGCCGTTGCACTCCTTTTTTTCGCCACTTGGGGCAAACTTTACGGTCAAAAGGAGCTTGGGCGTATTCAGGGAGTCGCACAAATGCTAACCGTCTTTGCGTCGGCCTCCGGACCGCTTATATTCTCTTACAGTAAACAGATGACCACTTCGTATACGTGGATATTCCAACTGCTTGCCGGACTAGTATTGGTAATGGCAGTGATTGCTTGGTTTACTCCACTTCCACAACCGCTTGAAAGAGTTGAGACATCCCAATGAGCCTTCCAACTGTTATCACGAATCCTGTTCGATTTCATATTTCGCTCAACGTTTCGGACCTGAGCCGCTCGATCAACTTTTACCGAATCCTTTTTGATCAACCACCAGCCAAGGAGCGAGCAGACTACGCAAAGTTTGAACCGAATATACCCCCGCTCGTCTTGTCGCTTGAGCCCAACGGTCGCTGTGGTGGCGGCACGCTAAATCATCTTGGCATTCGACTCAACGATGCGCGTCAACTCGTAAGCGTTCAAGAACGTCTGGAGAAAGCCGGCGTGCGTTCACAGCGTGAAGAAGGGGTCGAATGCTGCTATGCAAAGCAGACAAAGTTCTGGGTTCATGATCCTGATAATACGTTGTGGGAATTCTACACGCTAGATGATGACGAGTTAGAGCATCGTGGTGCTGGTCAGAGAGTTGAGGTAATGACAAGTAGTACCTTGCCGGACGATGCGATAGTCTGGGAACATAGGTTAGGAACTCCGATACCAGCGCGAGTGGAAGTTTGCGATCAGTCGCAAGACGAGGTTCGACTTCGCGGCTCTTTCAATGTGCCACTCAGCGAGGAAGAGCAAAGGGGTCTGCTCTCTGAAGCCGCTCGCATACTCAAGCCCAACGGTCGTTTGTTGGTTCGAATTATATCCGGCGATCATTCACATAATGCTCCGTTATTTCCCGGCAGCGGCGCTCCAATTCGATTTGTTCCGGCAAAAGACGATATTATCCGGCTCATTGCGGAAGCCAAGTTTAGTGGCTTGCGTTTGCTAAAATATGACGACCCGCCTTGTTTCGTTTTCGATGGTGTCACCATGCGAGAAACCCATATTGAAGCGTTTTGCATCGCCTGACAAACACGCTGAAGAACTTGGCCAATACGACGTCAACATGCTTCATTGTTCATGCTACCCAGCGGTCTGCGGACTCTACTTCTTTCGCTCGTATTGGAAATCGAAGGTTGTTTCTGCGAGCGTGACTCCCTTTACCGCCTTTAGAAAACCCGCACGAGTGTCGCTTCCTTTATCCAGCTTCAATTCGGACGACAACGCATAGACGGTAACGTGATACTTTTTCAAGCCCGGTCCTTTAGAACACATCGGATCGTAAGCGGCTTTCCTTTTGTCGTTCAAGCCAATGGTACCTGTCTGCTTGTCGTTTCTGTCGAGATGGTCTACGTTTGCAGGAATATTGTAGACCAGCCAATACGACTTTTCTTGATCGGGTGCCGTATGCCAAAGACTAAGGGCAAACGATTTAGTTCCAACTGGTGCATCTTTCCACTGAATCGGTGGTGATGCACTCTGGCCATCACATGTGAACTCAACCGGAAGCATTCCGTCTGCACCGATAGCCGAACTCGACACAGCGAAGCTGGTTTTTGAACTGGAAAATTCGGGCTTTTCTTCGCGAGCTGCACTCGTCTCTGGCGGTGTTTTGCCTCGCGGTGGATCGTTGCGTGGCGGCTGATCATTGCGAGGCGGTCGATCGCCACCCCCACCCCGACGTGCTGTGTAGTTTTCTTTACTTGCCTTGCCATTCGGGGCTACAAAAGTAAACTGCGCTGAACCGTCCTTGGCCAAAACGTAACTGACCGTCCCTTTCTTGCCCTGAATCTCATACGTCAGTTGATAGCTGTCCGCCTTTATCTCGGCAAAGTCGACAATCTTGGCACCTCGCAGAGGAGGCAGAGCTGGCCGAACTCCACCAGCTCTTGGTTGCGGATCGACTTGACCGTCGCGTTCTACGACTTCACCATGGAATCCGCCATTGAGATAGGGATAGGTCTTGGTTGCATGGTAGTGATAACCAAGTCCTGGCGTCGTGTGACCATTAAACTGGTCGAGACCCTCAACTTTCGATCCATCCGGCTCAGTGTAACCGTAAATCGCGTAGCCATCGAGCGCGTAGGCAACCGGTTTGTCTTTGCCTACGATCTCCTGCAAGTGCGTTGGCGCGATGTGGTAGTGGTAGTCATCACCTCGGCCACAGTGACCGCCGAACTCGTCTAGTTCTCCCGCAAGCAACGTATCCGTGCGGCCATCATTCTTGATCGGATTGAAGATTGGGACTCCATTGGCTGCCAGAGCGATCGCGCCGCGAAAGAAATGGGATTTGGCAGACAGTGGGTTCTTGGCAACAACTGGCTCGAGCGGAATTCGCCAAGCGTTGTCTCCAAAGTACGGTTGTGGTAGCGGTACCTGCTGTTGCCAAGCGGTGATACCGACCATCATCTTGTGATCCGGCATCGAATTCGACTCAACGTAAAAAAACCGAGCGTCTTGTCGATAATTAATTGAATTTAGCTTCGCAAATGGCTCAAACGAGTCAGCGATGGTAGGTTTGTTCTCAGCCTTGGTAGTAACAAACTTCGAATGCAGTACTGGATTCGGATGCCTTTCATTCAGCGCCTGTATTTGGGTAACTTTCTGGTCAATCCATTTCTGGTCGATCGCAGTTAGCTTTGCAATTTCGAGTGAAAGAACTATGCCATCGCCGCGTCGAACTTGAACCTTTCCATCCGAGCTCACAACGTAGGCTGCATGGATGTGCGCGCCGGTCTCGCTAAATGTCCAAACTCGCACGCTTGAATCTCCGGTCCCATGGTCATGTCCATCATGAGCGAACGCAGTATTTATTGTAAGCGATACCCACGTTATCAAGGTAA
>JANLUJ010000036.1:0-3672 GCA_031363425.1 Pirellula sp. | reverse complement strand
TGCAATTGATCCTAAGCCCACTTTGGCTTAAACGCTTTCGGTTTGGCCCACTCGAATGGGTATGGCGAAGCCTTACTTATTGGAAACGTCAGCCGCTTGTTGCGTAGCTTGGCCAAGGAAGTTGTATAGCTTTCGAAAATCTATTCTTGCAAGCCCCCAACGAGTTTTTGCAGGCCCCCAACGAGCTCGTCTCGTTGGAGCCAAAGCTTATTGGCTAGACAGGTGAGCGGAGTGAACGCGGGGAAATCGCGTGATCCCAATGCCTCGCAAGGCACCCTCAAGACTCGCGGCGAAGCGGTTCCTTCCACGATTCCAAAGTTTGAGCGGAGCTTGTCTCCTCTCAACCTTGTTTGGGAGTCCTATATCGCCACGGGAATTTTAGTTATACTAGTAAAGCTTTGTCGACTTAGGAATTGGGGTGGTTTGTGAAAACGATTGGCTTCCGGCCAAAGGTTTTAACGTAGCCTGAATGGCTAATTTTGCCAAAGCAATTCGGGCTCCGTCCGCGATTTTGCGATGCATGGAGTCATTCCAGCCGCGTTCATTCCCACCGTTTCGCAATATGCTTGGCATTCTTTTTCGATGCTTTGTTCTAGCCTCGCTGCTATCTCATTTCCTTTTCGGCATTGCCCTTTGTCAGGATTTTGCCAAACCAAACGAGCAGCTGAAAGTCAGCTCAACTCCGATCGAACCATGGCCCTCTTTGCCGCTTGGACTCGATCCAACTCAAGTAATCGATCTTGCTTTGGGGCACGGCTATCTTGAACACGCGGTTTGTCCATCCCGTTCCATTGACGATGTGTCGTTCGCGCGACGTCTCTATCTCGATTTAATTGGACGAGTGCCAAAACCGACAGAGGTCCAGGAATTCCTGGCGCAAACAGAAAGTACAAAGAGAGCCGCATTAATCGATCACCTGTTGGTCAGCGACGAACATGCGGAACACCTTGCCGAGGTTCTCGACGCCATCTTGATTGGTCGAACCAATGCCGATCAAGTCAAGAAGCGTACGGATTCAGGTTGGATTGCGTACCTTCAGAATGCAGTGCATGACAATCGTCCATGGAGCCAAGTGGCTCGCGAGGTGGTTCTGGCACGACCGACCAATCCAGAAGCGCGTGGCGCATCGTGGTATTTGTATTCGAGGAAAGACAAACATCAGGACATTGCCGAAGCCGTTTCCAAAGACATTTTTGGCGTTCGAATCGATTGCGCTCAGTGCCACGACCATCCACTCGCCGATGAGATCAAGCAAAAACACTATTGGGGACTCGTCGCATTTTTCAATCGGTCCAAGAATGCAGACACTCCAGCGGGGCCAAGAATATCCGAATCGGCCATCGGTGGTTTTTCAGACTTCGCCAACCTCGAGGGTTCCTCATCTCCGAACGAACTAAGATTTCTCCAAGACCGATATGTCGACGAGATGCGTCCTGCAAAAGATGTAAAAGAAGAAGAGCGTGACGATCTATATGTTTCCGTCAATGAATCAGAACCTAAGGTTCCGAAGTTCTCACGTCGCGAGCAATTTGTTGAAAAGGTACTAGCCGACCATCCCCTGCTCGCCAAGGCGATGGTAAATCGACTTTGGGCTTGGATGATGGGCCGTGGCCTAGTCCATCCGGTTGATTCGATCGATTCGTTCCACCCCGCGAGCCATCCACAATTGCTCGATTGGCTGTCCCGAGATTTTGCGTCGTCAGGCTACGACGTGAGGCGCTTGATCAAAGCGTTGGCTTCCACCAAGGCCTACCAGCTTTCATCCTCCAATCTAGGAAACTCGGATCCTAAGTGGTTTGCGACAGCGTTGCCAAAACCATTGACAGCGGAGATGCTGCAACGATCGATGCTGGTGGTGCTCGATCCGCTCGATCCGGATAAATGGAATGCGATTGAGCATCGAGTGGCATTCGCAAATCTGTTTCCTGATGTGCTTGCGGAGGAATCGATTGCCAATGCTGCTCAAGGTCTATTGCTGTCCAACGGTGAATCGATCACGGAGTTGGTCTCCGTGAAGCAATCGCGATTCCTTCAAGGTTTGGTTAGCGTAACGGAAAGTGCTGTTCTAATCGATAGGCTTTTCTATGAAATTCTTGGACGAAAACCGGATAACGACGAGATCTCACAATGCATGGATTACATGTCCAAACGAGCTGAAAGACGCTACGCAGCCATAGAAGGAATGTCTTGGGCTCTAATCACTAGCGCTGAGTTTCGATTCAATCACTGAAGCAAACAAATGTCGACTGATTCCAAACCAGAAAAGATGTTAAATGCGCCATGCGGTAGCATTGACCACCGATTGCATCGACGATTGTTCTTGCAAGGGAGTTTGGCGGGAGCGGCATCGGTTGCTAGCTTTCAAAGCTTGTTCAGCGTTCCTGCTTTCGCGGATTCCGCGAAAGCTCGAGGCAAACGTTGCATATTGCTTTGGCTGTGTGGAGCGCCTAGCCAATTTGAAACTTGGGACCCGAAACCAGGTCGCCCGTCTGGCGGCCCATTCGGTTCGATCCCAACTTCGCTGCCGGGTGTTCATCTTAGCGAACTAATGCCAAAGACCGCTTCGATCATGGACCAATTGACGTTGGTTCGATCGATGTCGACAGAACCAAAAGAACATCTTCAAGCGATCGATGCGCTGACGCGCGGCGAAGCGCCGCGGCCACCTTTTACTCGCCCAATTTTTGGTTCGGTGCTCGCAAAACAATTTGGACAACTGGATAGCCCCGTCCCACAGTTTGTGTTTCTCGACCCATGTCCGGAGGGAAATGAATTCAAAGCGTTTAAGGCGTCGAACTGGGCTGGCTGGTTAGGGGCCGAGTATGGGCCAGTTCGATTTGGTGGCAAGTACCGAATCGATAATGTAGACTTGCCTGTCGGAATGAACCCCACCGACCATAGCGAGCGTGAGGCTCTGCGTGCGTTTCTGAGCCGCAAGTTTGTCAATGACCATCAAAACCCTGCAGTGCAATCCTACAACTCTGTTTTTGAGCGAGTAAAGGGCTTGATGAGTTCGGCGCCCCTGTTCGATCTCAGCAAACTACCAGAGTCGGATCGGGCGAAGTATGGACCAGGAATTTTTGGTATGCATACGTTGTTGGCTCGGCATTTGATTGAAAATGGTTCCACATTTGTCATGGTTGCTAACGGTATGCCATGGGACTGTCACGCATTCAATCATGAGACACACCAAATGTTAGTCCCGGAGATGGATCGGATTGTCTTTCATTTGATCAATGATCTAAAAGCCCGGGGGATGCTCGACGACACGTTGGTGCTTGTCATGGGCGAATTCGGTCGAACGCCTTGGCTTAATGAGGCACGTGGTCGCGATCACTATCCAAATGCTTGGAGTATGGCGATGGCCGGTTGCGGCTTGAAACCAGGCGTGGTCTACGGTTCGACGGACGAAGATGGAATCGCCGTTAACGACAATCCAGTCGATCAACGTCGTTTGTTTGCTACGATCTACACTGCGCTTGGACTCGATCCACATGAGTCGTATGACCTACCTGGCTTTCCAACATTTTATCGTGTCGAAAAGGATGCAGAGCCGATCGCTGAACTGCTCGCTTGATTGAAATCGCCATGACAATAGAACTTGAAAAGATCGATCGCTATTCCTTTCCAAGCGGAGTGCTGGATTTTGCCGTGAAGCCCGACGGACAGCCG
>JANLUJ010000287.1:0-2806 GCA_031363425.1 Pirellula sp. | reverse complement strand
CATTCACATTCGGACATGTGAGCCGCCGGGCGCTAGCCGCGGGTGACTTAAATTCAGTGAAATTGCCTCGTTACACCGGCGGCTAGCGCCTTGCCGCTCACAAAGTGAGTGCCATTTGGTCGATGCCTCCGGAAGAAATGAGCTAGAACTATTGAAGACGTGTTGTAGAATCTAAATTCGATGGTACGCAGCGTTGTGGGCCCATGACTTCTTGAGCAAATTTGTGAATGTATCGGTGCCAAAAATCCAGATAGAAGATCGGGTCGTGTCAATCGACATTCTGCGAGGCCTGACGATCCTCGTTATGATTTTTGTAAATGATATTGCAGGAGTCATAGGTCTTCCAAGTTGGTTAAAACACATCCAACCACCCGACGCGGACGGCATGACTTTCGTCGATGTCGTATTTCCAGCGTTCCTATTCATTGTTGGCATGTCGATTCCACAATCACTTGGCAAACGTCTTTGATCTATGGAAACTAGCGACAGGCTCCCCCTTTTTTTACTGGGGACTAGGAGATCACCTCATCACTGGCGTTTTCCCGTCGTTGGCGTTAGCGTTATCGGTAGTCGCCATCGCAGGTGCCCTCCACCGTCTCGGTGTACAACCAAAGCTATAATCAAGCCCGCCTCGAATTGCAAATAGAAACGCAACTGGAGCACAGCTAACTCATCCATTGTGGGGATGACGTCGCCTGCAGGATCGGCCTAAAAGCAACCAACTGCTAGCTTCACTCATTCGTGGCATGTCGCCTAAAAAACAAACTAACTCCTAGTCGGCCGGTTATGGTATGGTATGTGCGCATGCTTCGCAGGTGTTTTTCCAGGTATCGCGAGACACAATATTGATACCCCCTTCTGTTTTGTTGATTGGTTATTGCATCCTCATCGCCGCAGCTTCACTTGCAGGTGGCAAACTGTCGTCATTGTTGCGAATGACACACCTCCGAACACAGTTGTTGATGAGCGGTGTGGGGGGCTTGATGATCGGCATCGCGCTATTGCACTTGCTTCCACACGGCGGCGAGGTTTTAGGATCGTACTCGCGGGCGGGAGCCGGTAGCCTGATTGGATTGACTGTCATGTTTCTTCTCATTCGACTTTTTCACACCCATGATCATAGCGTCCTAGATACTGAAAAAGACGCAGAAACCGAATCCGAATCAGGAAACGATCACCAACATGTGGGCTGTCAGCATGGTCACGCGTATCATGATCATTCCGATTCAAAGGGGGTTAGTTGGGCGGGATTGTTCTTCGGCCTGCTTTTGCACACGTTGGTTGATGGGGTAGCGCTGGCAAGTAGTGTGATGGCTGACGCTTCGCATGGCGCTTGGTTGGGCTTAGCGGGGCTGGGCACATTTCTGGCTGTGCTATTGCACAAGCCGCTCGATGCCTTTGCAATCACTTCGGTGATGAACAAGCAGAACTGGCCTAAGGCAGCGCAGAATGGAGCGAACGTTGCGTTCTCTCTCGCCTGCCCGGCCGGTGCGCTGGCCTTCTATTTTGGTGCGACTTCGATTGCACCTAGTTCGAGCATTTTAGGCTGGGGTTTGACGATTTCAGCTGGCTTTTTCATCGGTATCGCGTTGGCGGACCTGCTGCCTGAGGTCGCCTTTCACGATCATGATCGCGTCAAACTCACGGCCACGTTTCTTCTAGGGATTGCGATCGCAGTCGGTATCGAGAATCTGCCTGGCCACAGTCATAGCCACGATGAACAAAAAGGATCCGAAACGATCGATCCACTGCTTGAGCACAATCATCATGGCCATACTCACTAGCGGCGCGGTACTGGCCGTCTCAAACTCAATGCTGCACGACGACGATCTTGGGTTTCTCGCCTCGCAAACGCGGGGCAGCGTCATCAGGCAGAGGGCAGCGAGTCGGCGTACTCTAGCGCGCTCCGGGTGGAAGATGTTCGAAAACATATCGAATGATCAGCATTCTGACGTGGACCAACGTCCCGTTACCTTCGCGCACGTTCTCATGAAAATTTCCTGGAACCAAGCGTTGTAAAGATGCGGTTGCGGCTTGGGTACAACTGCAATACCCACATGATACGAATCGGGCTTGCGAAACATAGCGTTAAGCGTGTTGGATCCGCCGCCGCTCCAACCCCAGATGCCAACGCGAGACAGATCGACGTACGGATGCATCCTCCCCAGCTCTTTGAGCCCAGCTTCCTGCTCCTCGGTGGAAAGCGGTCCCAGGCTGCCAAAAACCGATCGCCGCCAGGCAGCCCCCTTCGGCGCAGGAGTACCCCGGTTGTCGATCGACACCACCAGATATCCCAGATCTGCGACGACACGATGAAAGTCAATCTGGGCCGCTCCCCACTCATTCAAAACGGTTTGCGCATGGGGCTCACCGTAAACGTAAATGAAAACTGGGTACTTCTTCGACTCATCAAAATCCTTTGGCTTGATCATCCATGCATCCATGGTAACGCCGTTGCCAATTTGGAGCTGCAAGAACTCTGTCGGATGCGATATGACGCCTTTCATCCTCTCGCGAATTTGACTATTGTTTTCGAGTACTCTTACAACGCGGTGTCCGGGCAATTCGACAAGCTCAACTTGAGGTGGAGAATCAAGCGTAGAAAAAGTATGAAACGCCCACTTTGCATCGGGCGAGAAATCGTAGATCGCGTGAGGATTGGGTTTGTGCAAGGCAACTTCCCATCGCCAGAGAAATCAGGACCGAGATAAAGGCCTGCGCCATTGTTCGATGGTGTGTCATATTGTTTTCCTTTGCTGCCACAAAGTCTGCTACCGACTAATCCCGTTTTTGAGAACTACCTGCC
>JANLUJ010000286.1:0-2870 GCA_031363425.1 Pirellula sp. | reverse complement strand
ACGTTGCACCGCCAACCGAACGTGAACCGTCGAGTGCTCCGAAAGAGACTAACACCATTCGATCAAGTTTGGCACAGATGCTTCGAGGCGTTGTCGGAAGCTTTACGAGAGTCGCCTTCAACGGAGTACAGGTGCTCGTAGTTTTGGTAACGGTTTTCTTCGGTGTAATTTTTGTTCTGATGAATCCCCGTCCAGTCATTGCCGCGATTTTCTCGTTAGTGCCTGAACGTCAACATCCTAAGGCTGTGATAATAATGCATCGCATTTGTAGGTTTGCGCCCGCATGGGGCGGATCGACACTAGCCGGTATGCTAACCATTGGCGTGCTGGTCTTCTTCCTGATGTGGCCTTTGCTTGGTTTGATGGACGCACTGGTTTTGGGGCTCATTGCCGGGTTGCTTGAATCGGTTCCTTTTCTTGGGCCTACCATAAGTACTGTGCCTGCAGTCCTTCTTGCCCTTGGAAAAGGTGGAATGACTCCGCTGTGGGTGCTGGTCGTGTACATGGGCGTGCAAGCACTGGAGAACAACGTAATACTCCCACTCATCATGGCTAGGGGAATGAAGTTGCATGCCGTCGCAGTCATCTTTTCCATGCTCCTGTGCGTAGCCGCATTCGGCGTGCTGGGTGTTCTCGTTGCAGCACCACTGGTGGCAATTGTTAGCATCTTTCACGAAGAGCTCTATCGTAAAAAGTTCCTTCCTTCGTTGAATGACTCGGAGTTAGACGGACTCGCTCGGAAAGTGTTGCATGAGAAAAGTATCGCAACTGACTAAAGGATTTGACGCGGATCTGGCTCTGGCCAAAGAACTAATTCGGTATGTTTCTACCCTGGAAGAGCAAATTGCCAACTGCGAGCTGAGTTGGCACGCCCTTTGCTTTCAGTTATCGCTGGCTTGGTGAATTGGTTGCTGAGCCGTTAGAGTTTCGAGTTTGTTTTGAAGGAGTGAATCGATGATTCGTCAAAATGTTTTGTTGAGCTTGTTCGGATTGTTTGCCATTGCTGCAGTTGGCCTTGCGCAGGCACCAAGTGGAAAGGGTGAAAAGCACTCGGACAAGGCGTGCTGGACCTGCGCTGATTCATGTCTGGAATGTATTGATGCCTGCGCTGTCGCCATGGCAAAAGATCCATCACGATTGGCGTGTTTGCGGGCTTGCGTTGCCTGCAATCGCGAGTGCGTTACGTGTGCCCGCCATTGCGAATCCGATACGTGCACACCCGCAATAATGGGTAAATGCGCAGAAGCTTGTCGCAAGTGTTTGGCTGAGTGCGAAAAACACGCAGGCCATGATTCCGCGTGCAAAGCATGTGCGGAAGCCTGTCGAGAGTGTATCAAACACTGTGAAGGCGGGAAAAAATAAGCTTCTTAGATTCCCTGAAGCAATCGTCACGAAAGCTACGTTGCGATAAGAATCGGCCACGTAGACTTTGGTGGCGTTTTCATCGAGTTCTAACATGTTGGCACTAACTTTTTTTCGGTCCATCCCAGGGCGGCGCTTCGCTCTGCCCTGGGCTACGTTATGTAAGCCCGTTGGGCTAGAACACAATCTCACTCTTCAAAGAAAAGACACCAACCCACTACAAAACCGGATGGACCTTTTTTTCTGAGGACAGCTCAATATCCAAGATCACTCAGTCGTAAACTCGGCCTCACCTATTGGATAAATCAAAATGGCGACACATCATGCAAGACCAAGCAAATTGATCGACATCGGTCCGTTGGGCAATGCCCTCGGGGATACAAAGACAGGGACTCTGCTGAAGTTATTCGACCAATCCAAGCAACAAATACTTTTGGACTTTAAGCATGAATTACGAAATTTGTGTGCCGCCATGCAAAATGCTACGGACGTGATTCGATTGGATACTTGTTTGTCGAAGGACTCTTTCGAGATGCTTGCGATTTTGGATCGACAGCTAATACGCTTGGCGAAGGCTGTCACGGGATTTTCAGACCAAACCGGTGAACTCGAAACGACCGATGCGAAGCACAATCGTGTTGGAAAGAATGAGACCAAAGAAACGCAAAATGCTTTCAGAGATTAGTGCTGCACGCAGGATGCGACAGTGCTCAAAAATGGATCATCGGACTTTTGGCATCGTAAGATTTATTCTGCCACCAAAAAATGCAAACCATCGCCTTTCTAGTATTCCGAGTTGATGCCGTTTGCGTTGAGATCGCTCAACATATGCCACTTACTGGCGCACGCCGTCCGTCGCACCCAGCGGACCTGGAACGAGCAACCTGCATGGACATGGGAAGCTCGTTACAATGGCTTTCCTGCGTGCTTGGTCTTCCTCCATTTAACTGGGAAGTCTCGGCTAGTAACCAGTTACGTGGCAGATTGCCCATGGTTTCATTTAGGATTAGTTCATGGACTTCTTTAGTCAATTGTTCGACACATCCGATTTTCCAGCACGTTGGTATTGCGGCCACTGGACAGCCGCACACGGCTGGATGCATATCCTGTCGGACCTTGGCGTGTGGTCGGCATATTTCGCCATCCCCATTGTCCTCGGCTATTTCATTTATCGTCGGCAGGATCTCCCGTTTCGCGGGGTTTTTGTCCTCTTTGGTGCGTTCATTCTTTTTTGCGGCACGACTCACTTAATGGATGCAATCATCTTCTGGTGGCCGGCTTATCGACTTGCCGGAGTCATCAAACTGCTTACGGCCAGCGTGTCGTGGGTGACAGTTTTTGCGCTGGTGCAGGTGGCCCCGAAGGTCTTTGCTATGCGGACTCCGGAAGAATTGGAGCGGGAAATCGCCGCACGTACAGACGCCGAGCGGCGAGTACGTGGGGTGAACACCGTATTAGAGCAGCGGGTCGAGGACCGCACAACTGAGCTGAGACAGGCGATGGCTGCT
>JANLUJ010000262.1:0-3579 GCA_031363425.1 Pirellula sp. | reverse complement strand
AGACATACTTTGTCGCGGAAAGTTTTGATTTACTAGAGTCGATCACACCTGAACGTATCGTTGCGACAGCAAACTTGGCGTCTAAGCTGCCTCATTTTTCGTGGCGAGACATCGCCCCTGGGGACCGTGTACTGAACGTTGGCGAATCGGCCATTTCGACAAACGAAAAATATTTGCGGCTTATGTGCAATCAGTTGTGCGACGATTGCTTGACACGTTCAGCGATTCGAAATCTACGGCTTTTTGTGCATGGTCTCGATCCGAAAATCGACTTGCAAAATATTTGGCGTGGACCAGTAGCGCCTTTGCCCGAGGAGCTCATCCATTGGTTCCGCCAGGCAGATGCTGAACATCAATTCTTGCAGGTAACTCGGCCATTGAGCTATTAGCCGGTTGTGGGGAGCTTGCCTCCCCTTCAACCAAGGTTTGGTGTACTATGTAGTCTCACGCGCGCGGCCCAGGCACTCACCCACTTTTAGCGAATGAGTGCCTGGGTTGCTGAGGACGTTTGAAACATCGCCCTTTAGTACGCCAAACCTTGAGGACGGTGGGGCAAGCCCAAACTGTCCGGAAATGCGAACATACGAGCCCAAAATGGTTTTAAGGCGAGCGGCGGGCTGAGGCATCTTTTCTCGAATCAGGAAAAGCCAATGTCGCTACAATGAAGCTAAGATAGATGTTGTTCCACCTGCCTCCATTTGCATGCATGTCTATATCTATATTTCGAAGCGTATCCTCAACGTCATTATTTCCAAGCGTTGTTTCAAGGTCATTGGTTGCGATGGCGGCAAGCGTCGTATTGAACCTTGTTCTCAATTCGGAGCCGATTCTCGCGCAGTCGACCATCGACTTCTCACATGAGATCGTACCCATCTTACGCAAGCATTGCATGGAGTGTCACGCGGGCGACAATCGAAAGGGAAGCTTCTCCCTTAACACGAGGATAGAGCTTTTGAAGGGTAGCGAAAATGGAATCGCCGTCGAGTCAGGCAAGTCGGATTCAAGTCGATTGATTGAGCTCGTGACCTCCGATGTGGAAGGTGAGCGCATGCCGCCAGAAGGCCCTAGGCTACTAAAAAGTGAATTGGATCTGCTTAAAAAATGGATCGACAGCGGTCTCACTTGGGACGACGGCTTTGCATTCCAAGCGCAGGCTTATGAACCGCCACTAAGGCCACGAATACCCGAATTGCCCGAGGCTCGAGAGGGTAGAACACATCCAATCGATAGAATCATTGATAACTATTTGTCTACGTCGAAAACCCCAACGCCCGGCCCAATTTCTGACGTTACTTTCGCTCGACGCGTGTCACTAGATCTTGTCGGCCTGTTACCGGATGCGAGTAAACTCGATTCTTTTCTTGCCAACGGCGATCTTCGCCGAGCGGCCTTCGTAGACGAGCTACTTGCCGACGACGAAGCGTATGCCGAGCATTGGCTTACTTTCTGGAATGATCTGCTTCGGAATGACTACGGCGGGACTGGTTTTATTACGAATGGACGCAAGCAGATCAGTGGATGGTTATACAATTCGCTTCTTAAGAACAAAACCTATGATCAGTTCGTGCGTGAACTCATCGCGCCGCCGACGGAGGAGAGTAGAGGATTCATCGATGGTATTAGGTGGCGCGGTGAAGTCAGCGCTGGCCAAACGGTGGAAATCCAATTCGCCCAAAGCGTCTCGCAATCATTGCTTGGAATCAACTTGAAATGTGCCTCATGCCATGACAGCTTCGTCGACCGCTGGAAACTGGATGAAGCCTATGGTTTAGCAGCTATTTATTCCTCGAAAGATCTTGAGATCCACCGATGTGATAAAGCGATTGGCCGGACGGCCAAGGCCAAGTGGTTGTTTCCCGAATTGGGCGACATCGACGCGAACGCCAAACCCGATGAAAGACTTCGGCAGCTCGCTCAACTCATGACGCATCCTGAAAATGGGCGATTCACGCGTACCATTGTGAATCGACTATGGCACCGCATGATGGGTCACGGAATCGTCCATCCAACAGACTCGATGCAAACCGAACCATGGAATTCTGATTTACTCGATATGTTGGCGAGTGATTTTCAGGAACATGGCTATGATCTGAAACACACGTTGCGGTTCATTGCGAATTCCGCCGCTTACCAAAGCCAAACGGAAGTAGTCGAAGCAGATTTTGCGACCCGGGCTTATCGATACCGCGGTCCACGGGCAAAGCGAATGACAGCCGAACAGTTCGCCGATACGGTATGGCAACTGACGGAATCGGCTCCAACTCGTATGGATGCCACCTTCCTGCGCGGCAAGGTGGATCCAGAGATTGCAAATTCTTTGAGGCTTTCTGCGACTTGGATTTGGTCAAGCGATGGCCTGTCAATTCCACATGCCAGCGGAGAAAAGCGAACCTTTCGAAAGCAATTCGAGTTGCAGCCCGGCTTTGGCGAATCGGGAGCCGTAGTGACTTGTGATAACAAGTTCTCCATGTTTCTAAACGGCAAGAAAATTGCGAATGGTGACAACTGGGCGACCCCGAGTGCTGTTCGTCTCCTGGGCTTATTGGCTGGAAAAAACGAATTGCTAGTCGTCGCTGAGAATCAGGGAAGTGAACCCAATCCCGCTGGCTTCTATTTCGAGGCGAAAATCAACCTAGGAGGAGAGAAGTCGCTGAACCAAACGCCGTCGATGACTTTGGCCAGCGATTCCTCGTGGGAATGGACTGAGAAAACACCTCGAGAGAATGGCAAGTTTTCTAAAGAACCCGATAATTGGCAGAATGCGGTACCCGTTGCAGCGCAGAATACATGGTCGGCCATCGTCCCGAATCTTCAGTTTGAACTCGCACGGTCCGCCTACATGAAATCTGCGATGGTGCGAGCCTCGCTACTCAAGAGCGATCCGATGATGCGAGCTCTAGGAAGGCCAAATCGAGATCAAATCGTCAGCATGCGACCGAACGACCTAACCACGCTCGAAGCGATGGAGTTGTCAAATGGTTCGATCCTCGCTCAGACACTTTCGTCAGGTGCCGAAAACTTGTTGAAGCGTCCATGGATTAGCAATGCGGATTTCATTGAATGGTTGTATCGTTATTCATTCTCTCGACCGCCGAACGGCGAGGAGCTAACTATCGCGAATGAAATACTCGGGCAACCGCTCTCGTCTCGAGGAATCGAAGACTTGTTGTGGGTAGTGATTATGCAACCGGAATTTCAATTGGTAAGGTAATCTTCTATGGAACAGCAAATCAACATCGATGCCAACCTACATGAAATCCGCCGTGAATTCTTAAAGAAACTGGCCGCGGCTGGCACGGCTGCTTACATGACTGGACAGCCACAATTCGTTCGAGCCCTCGACGCGTCGGCGGAGCATCCACACGCTAAAGCGGACGCATGCATCTTGCTTTGGATGGCTGGCGGAATGGCAGCACCCGATACCTTCGATCCGAAACGTTATTCGCCCTACAAAGAAGGGCTCGAAATTAAGTCCATGCTAAGCACCTTTCCGGCAATCGAAACGAATGTCGATAACGTCCAGATTTGTGAAGGGCTTGAGCATATTGCAGGAGTCATGGATCGGGCTACGCTCATTCG
>JANLUJ010000231.1:0-13158 GCA_031363425.1 Pirellula sp. | reverse complement strand
CAAAACACACACCACTTCGAACTGCATCGAGATCTCATCTGACTTCCGTATTAAGCTTCCCACATCAGTATCCAGTCCTGGCGTGAACCAGAACCAAACCCCAACATGTTTCACTTTCGCCTATATCTTATTGCGCTCGTTCGAAAACAGTTTTTGATCCCTTGCCGATCTGACCAAGCCGACGCTCCAAAGAGAATTAACCCCAACGAGCAACCACCCAACCAAACCTGCGGATATCACAGAACCGGTTTCAAACTAAATTGCATTGTCCATCCACTCTCAAACCAGCCAAGCAGCGAACCGCTTAAACCGCCCTGAGCTGATGGACTTTAAGATGCCATCTACCAATCCAACCATGTTGTCAAAGATCAATTTCCCTCGGAAGAAAACCGCAAAGTTCCCATCCACGAGGGGTCACCATCGTATCGCCCAAGCCGTTTCGCGTCAAGCGTGAAGGGAATTTTTTGTGGCTTTGCATTCAAAGCTACTCATCGGTCCTTTTTTGACTGGAAATCGTGCGGGCACGGATCCGAAAAGTGATTCCCTGGTTCACGTCGGTTGGAATATTCACATCGATCCACCATACTTGGTAATGAAACCCGCGAGTTACCCACCCGGTTGTATGGCTGATGGTAGTTCCGATGGGCAGGTGTCCGGTCTCGGCTATCTGCTCAAAGAGAGCAAACTTTTCGTCGTCGATCGGTATGCTCGTCCGGTCCCAACTCCTAATGGCAGCCACAACTTCATCGGCTGTTAGCGGTGGCTCGAACTTCCCAACTTGGTCCTTCCCTGCCCGTTTATTAAAATCCTCTACAGCCCGATCCAAGGCGGACGGTTCCTTTTCCGCCGCTTTTTTGGGATCATTTAGGGTGCTTTTGGAGTCGAGGCTGATTTGCAACTTCTCTCGAGTTCGCATCCACTCCGGCACGGATATTACATACGTTCTTCGAAGGTCCAAATGAAATAGGTTGGGTAGTTCCTTTAGGTTCTCAAGGCCAGAGTCGGAGACATTGGTTTGGGCTAGTCCCAAGTAACGCAAGTCCGAGAGTTTGCCAATGGACTCAAGACTCTTGTCGGTGATTGCCGTACCGGAAAGGTCCAACCATGTCAGACTGTTTAGTGGCATAATCTGACTTAGTTCTTCGTCCCCGAATTTCGCGTTATCTAGTGCAAGGACCTTTAAGTTAGAAAGGCTTGAGATTGCCGCGGCTGCCTCGGGCGTAATGTCATGGCAAGCTCGCAAGTACCACGTCTCTAGTCTTGGTGATTGCTTTGCCGCCCGAACGATCAATTCGGAATGTGTCCATTTCCCCTGGATGGTCAGCTCACGCAATTGACCAAGCGACTTTAGCTCGCCGAATGCAGTTGCTGCAGCGGCATCGTTGAGTACTACCGAAAGCGATTCGAGCTGCTCAAACTTGTTCAGATGCTCTACGTCATCCGAAGTGAGGGTGAGAGATATGCTTTTGAGCCTGGGCATTCGCAATAGCAATGAAGACGCGGGCTGACTGATGTTGGGATGGCGTTCAATATCGAGCGATTCCAACTGAGTGCACTTGGAGATCGCATCGAATCCGGCGTCGGTTACAAATGTACTCGCAAGCGATAGCTCTCGCAGCGACGTCATTTTCGGCAACGATTCGAGATGTTTATCGGAAATATTGGAGCCCGTTAGTTCAAGACGCTGCACTCTGGTTCCTTCCAGCAACGACAATCCCGCTTCGGTGAATCGGCAATGTCGAAAATGTGCATGGGCGGTGGTGGACAAACACAAGACCCGAACTAGATCCATCATATCGTCATCGAACTTCGGATCCTTCGGAGCATTGGCCGGCTTATCAAATCGAAAACCTTGCTTTTGCGGATCCCCTTCTAGGATGACCTGAATCCAATGTTCCTTGCTGCTTCGAGGATGGAATTCGCGAACGAAACCTCCCATGGATCGAAGGTCCAAAATCGCATCATCGCGAACTTGATCCAAATCCGAGTCGCCAACCGAAGCCTTGGGCTGGGTCAGAGCTTTCGACGGTTCAGGCTGCTGAGCCCAAATTTGTACTCGCACCAGGTTTGTCAAACAAAGACCAGCCAGCAAGCAACACAGCATCCGTTGCTTGATCTTGGATTCGCTAGAGTCGAACGGACTAAGGACGCGACGAATGCGTTCTGCTATGCAAGCTCCATCGATGGCTGCAACTCCCAGGGACGCTCGGGACGAAAACTGCCCCACAGCCAAAAGCGCTTTAGCGTATGTCGTCGCAGCCGATTCGTCGCGATCCATACGGACCAGATCGTCACAAGCCAATTCCATATTGTTTTCGATTTGCTTAATGGCAAACCAAGCCATCGGGTTGATCCAATGCGGCAGAGCGATCAAATTCAAGGCAAAACTCCAAAACAAATCTCCTCGTTGAAAATGACCAAGTTCATGCCGCAGTATTGATTTTCGTTCGAGCGGTGATAGCTGACTCCACAAACGGTATGGTACGACAATGCGATATTCTTGGGGCCATCGGCAAAAGGCTGGTCCGATTCGGTTGCTGCAATACAGCGGAATGGACTGGCGAATGCAAAGCTGTTGGCATAGGGTGGCAAGCTCCGCATTCCAATCCGAGTCGCTGCTTTTCTTCAATTCAATTTGGCCAACAAACCTAACGTAATCCCGTACGCCTTTGACGAAAATGAGCACCATTCCCGACACCCAACCGATCATCAACGTGATCCAAATTCCTCCCCACGGAATGGTTGCCCGTCGCAATCCCAGTTGCTGATCTACATAAACCGTCGGGCTGTCGTTTCGAGGGCGACTGTCCGCTACCGTTCCTTCGTCCGGACTAGGTCGATCTAGGGCTTCGACCTGCCTGGCAATCGTTCCCTCCCTATTTGCGTTCGAGAACGACATGGCACTGGATTCAGGCATAGCGGTGGAAATTGTATAACGCCACGACGATGGCAACCAAAGGATGCCTTGAACCAGAACGAGCATCCACGCAAGTTGCCGAAGACCAGGAGATCGACAATGCGTCAGCCTCAGGGCACCAAAAACCACAACTCCAGCGAAGAACACCCCTAGCGATGCTTGCGCCAAAGTGGATAAGATATTGAAGCTTGTTGCGTTCATGGTTTTTTCCCTGTCTTTTTCTGAGACTGTTCTTCTACTTCCGAGATCATTCGCTTCAACTCGTCAATCTCCGCGGACGTCAACGAACGATCTTTCACCAAAAAGGCCACTAGCGGAACGACCTGTCCGCCACTGACTTTGTCCAACAATAAGTTGAGATCGCCGTTGGCAACAGCTTCGGGCTTCATGGCCGCAGAATAGCGAGCGGGCGATTCCTTCGATCGCTTGACGGCGTTTTTCTTACATAGTCGATTGAGGCGAGTTTGCACGGTCGTGTAACCGATGTCACCTTTCATAGCGCGTTGCGCTTCAACGATGGTGACTGGCCCGGCGCGCCAAAGCATTTCCAAAATCTCCAATTCGCTCGCCAGCAATCGAGGCAATTCATTTCTCTTCATCAACAGTCCTTTCGCAATACGACAAGTGTCGTATTAGAATGTATGACAGTTGTAGTATGTCGTCAAGACTGGATCTTCGAAGAAATTGAGAGAAATGGAACGGGACTGTCACGAGGCTAGAGGCAGGAGTTCATCCGATATCGGCTTGATTTTTGAGTAGATCGGGTTCACACCTACACTCCAGGATGACCGCTACCTTAGAATTGTCAGCCGGCTGACTAAGTCATTGCGAGGGATTATCTTGCCGTACTAAGGAATCGACCCTTGAGAATGACGTAGCCATTCACGCGTGCGATGGTGACGTCAAACCAATCGAACTACACCAAGAGGCAAAAGTGGAGCTCTTCGAGGAGATGAAATGAATCAATCCTGCTACCTTCTGGTATTGTCGCTGCTTATCCATAACACCGCATTCGCAAACACCGCATTCGCACAGTTCGAATTCGATGCCCTTCCGATCGCGATTAAGGGGATTGTGTTTAACGAGAAAACCAATGAACCGGTTCCGAACCTGCAAATAGAAATCGCGAGCCACGGCAACTCGCGATTCACAGTCGTCGATTGCGACGACAATGGCTCGTTCGAATTTTTGAACAATAAACTAACAGGCCCAACGGATTTTATTCGACTCATCACTCCAGGATTTATGCTTGCTACGACTAAGCATCCGGGAAACATCATTGATGTTTCTAAGTCTAAAGATGGCCCGTATCAAATATACGTGGTTAGCTCGGGCTATCGGCGAATCCAGGTTTTGGATTGCGACGGAATGCCGGTCCCTTACCCAATTTTGGAATCATCTCTAACCCATGGCGCGGAACGCATAGGCAATCAAAATGGCGAGATACTTTTGCCAAACCTGACCAAACATCAACAAATTTCGCACCTTCGAATCTATCATCCTACTAAACCCCATTCGTTGGCCATGAGCAAGCGATCAATCCACCTAGGGGATGATGTTGCGGTCGAATTGATCGTCGCAAATCTTAAACCTGACGTAACCATTTCTGGCACTGTGATTGGCTCAGACATGGTCCAAATTGGACTCAGGCAAAAATGTAACGATGGGTGGATGCTTCACGAAGGGAACTGGCTTACCGTTTACAGCGATGTCGACGGACGGTTCGTTGCATCAGGTTTGCCCGCGGGTTGTGAATACCAGTTTGCGAATTGCAAACTGGAGGCGTCTGGCGATAAATCAAACTATGAATTAGAACCCATTCGTTTTGAGCAAGGCCGCAAGAACGGTCGATCCATCTACGATGGGCCGATGGCTGTAGAGTTGGACTGCCAGCGTTGGTGGAATTCACCAACGCTACTAATCGCTGATCAATTGGACAAATTGGTGATCTGTGGTCAATTCAATAGAATCGATTCGTCCATCATGAGAGCCATGCGGCGTTTGCAATGGATTCATGAGACATATCACGATCAAAATGCAGTTGTACTTGCCCAGTTTTCAGCGAACTGTTCGCAGGAAGCACTAAACGATCTGGTACAAGCTAACGACTGGACGTTTCCAATTGCACACTCCAACGAAGAGGAATTGCAATACGGTACCTTGCTATGTCGCCCCAGCTTGGATGGGCTGGGACCAGCAAAATTCGCGAGCGATGGCACCCTCATCTTCCATGTTCGTCAGCGAGTTCTATACCCAGAACGACTAGTGGAAATGAAATAGCCAAGCCAAGAGCCACTCGAAAGGCGGTTTGCACGTCGATCGGCTTTCACTCTTGCTCTTTCCCTTCTTTGCTATTTGCTGGCCGCTTCCTTGCGTTGCACCACTAAGTACTCGAGCAAATCCAGGAACTCGCTCGGGGCTATCGTTTTGATCAAGCCTTCGGGCATCGAGCTCGCATTCATCTCTTTACGTATCTCGATGTCCTTCTTCGGCACCTCCTCTGTCTTTCCATTGGCTGTCCCAAGCAACAACAACGTATCGGTTTCCTTCAAGATGAAGCCGGTATAGGTGTCGCCATCCAGCGTTAACACCTGGACGGTTTGATACCCCTTGGCAATCTTTTCGTTCGGCCAAAGGATATGCTTGATAATCTCGTCCCGTTTGTAGAGACCACCCACATTGTCTAACTTCGGACCAAACTCCTTTCCTAGATCTCCGATCTGATGGCATGCTGCGCAAACACGCGAATAGACCGCTGGCCCTCGTTCTGCCTTGCCCCCCTTGATTTCCGAGAGAATCTTGACTGCCTTTTCACGGTCGATTTGCGATGCTGCGGTGTCCTCTGCAATCTTGAGCGGCGTCACTGCTTTGCCACCAGGTCCTGTCGAAAGCTTGTACGCCTTGAAGTGTTCTTTGATTGTGTCCGAAGCTTTCGCCAGGAACGATCCGTTCTTTTCCGCGTCGTCCGTGATCGGCTTGAATGCTTGCAACGCATGCTCGAGCGTATAATCGACCCAGTAGTCCATCGGTTGGTCCGCAACGCTGATCGCCAACTCGGCCGCTTCCACCGTTTTGATGTAACTCAAACCTCGCACCGCTTCCAATCGCACGCGCGGATGCGTATCGACAATAGCGTTCGCAAAGAACGGCATAACGTTGGCGAAACGTTCGATTTCGTTGGAAACACTATGAACCGCCGCTGCCCTCGCATGAAAGTCATCGCAGGCCATAATGCGGTCGATCAAAACTGGATCGAGCTTCCTAAAACTCTCTTGCAGCCACATCGCCTCGCAGAGTTTGTTCGGGGATGCCTTGCCGGCGATCCACTGATTTACCGCTTCCAATACTTCTTGTGCCTTCCTGCTTCGCAGTTCGGTTCGGGCACGATACCGTGTGCGATGTTCATACTCCGTAAGCTGTTCCAACAACTGTGGAATCGATTTTCCTTTTTGTGTCACCGGTTCAAGCAGCGGCTTGTTCTTGTTGACCATGCGATAGATGCGACCATGCTCATGGTCTCGATTTGGATCGCGCTGAGAGTACTGCATGTGACCAATGAGCGCACTGCACCAATCGCCAAACCATAGCGATCCATCTGGGCCGATTTGCGGATCCACCGGTCTAAAAAAATTGTCGGTCGAGCTCAATAAGTCGTCGATGCGCTTGCCAGTGTAGCCCGCCGTTCCAGGTTCATCTCCCATGGTAAAACGAGGCATGCCGTGCATGTTGATCACGCACGCGTAGATAAATTGACCTTGAACATTATCAGGGAAATGTCGCGAATTCAGAAACGCATTGCCGACCGCTGGACGCATGCCTTGGTTGTCGAAGTTTGCATTGAGCGTTCTGCGTTGCGGCACAGGGTACCCGGATAGAGGACTGGTCCAGTGCTGTTGCGCGTTGGTGCCGTCACCGATGATCCCTTGCCCCCATTCGTCGAAGACCATGCACCAGGGATTGCCATACCCAGGAGTCCGAAAATGCTGGAATTTCCAAGACAACGGATCGAGAACGTAGGCACCTGACGGCCCGTTGCTTCGGAACGGACCCCAAGGCGATTCGAGAGTCGTGGACATCGAGACCCCCTCGAGCATGTGAAGCAATCCTCCGTGTGAAAACTCAAACGCACCCATGGTATGGTGCGTATCGTCGGTTGCTAATCCATCGACGACATGCGTTACCTCATCGGCCTTGTCGTCACCGTCAGTATCGCGCAAGAAGATGATGCGAGGCTCATCGACGACAAGCACACCGTCCTGAAAAAACTCGAAACCAGTAGGGCAAATCAATTTGTCATAAAACGTTTTGCAAACATCCGCTCGACCGTCATTGTCTGTGTCCTCGAAGATCAACAATTTGTCGCCAGGCTTTGCTGAGCCAGGCAACCATTGCGGGTAGTTGATCATGCATGAGACCCACAGTCTGCCCTTGCTATCAAATCCGATTTGCGATGGTTTCGCAAACTCTGGAAAATCTTTCTCGGACGCAAACAGCTTAACTTCAAATCCCTCCGGCATCTTCATCTGAGCGATCGACTGCTCCGGCGTTGGGTAGACAAGCGTCTTTGGTTCTCGCATTTCGCGAAACTTTTCGTCGCGTGTTCCAAACATCGTTTGAGGGATAAAGACCTCTCCCGTCTTGGAGTCGTCTGGCTTCGCCGGCACAGGCTTACCCTCCGCAAGATCCCAGATGTATTGGTCGCGAACTGCCACCATCTTTCGAATTTTTTGATATTCCCCAGGAAACGTTTCCGTGTCCCATGTTCGGCGTCCTCCATAGACATACCAGCCGTTCAGCATGCGATAGTCTTGCAAGTGAAGCCACGATTTGTCGTTGACAACATCCCGTATGCGATGAAATTGTGATCCCTCCATTCCAAGTGGATGCGGCGAGCCGAAAAGTTGTTGATCCAATTGGTTTGCGACCATGCGGTCACCTTGCTCATTGACATGAATGCCATTGATCGTGTACTGGGCTCCCGCCACGTTATTAAACAACTTGACCGAGGGAGCAAAGAGTTCGACGTACGGCACTCGCTCCTCTAGGGCCAATTGCTTCACCGCTTGTGAATACGTTTCGAGCGATTGGTTGTCCGATACGCCGTCCGGCAAATGAGGACTATCGGTTTTTTCGAAGGCGATCGGACTTGCCAAAACAAAACGCGGCTCCTGGCCCTCCCTTGTAAATCGCTTTCTAGTGGCCGCGATCCAGCTCCTGTACTTTGCAATAAAATCAGCGATGGCCTCAGGCGAATTCCCTTTGAAATGCTCGTTAAAACCGAAGAAGCAGATGAAAAGTTGTGGACCAAACACGTCCATCGGATTGTCTATTTTGGTGTAGTTGTCAGGCCTTTGTTGCAGCCCCACTTCGTCCGCCGGCCAGCCGAAATTGCGGACCTGCAAATGGAGATCGGGGAAGCGAGTGTGCAACAGGCTTTCAAAATCACCAAACAGATTCATTCGTTCGGCTAGCGATCCACCGACCAAAGCAATTCGATCATTTCGCTCTAACATCAAGGACGATTTTGGTTTTGGTTTGTCCCGGAATGGCCACTCGGGGGAGCCTTTCGGATCGGGCAAACTTGGAGTCTTTCCCAAGCCAAAATCTTCGGGATGCAAGTTGGCATTTTTCCAATAGGCTGGTTCATTGATGAATCCGTAGAAGCTTGGATAAAAAGGGTCGACCAAAGCGACGTCAGCCAGTTTCGGTACTGCGCGATCTGTTAGGAAATAGGCCGCATTGACGAGCAGACGCCGAAGATCTTCATTAATAAAGTCAACTGAAGCGCCGCCCGTTGTACAGAAAGCCTTTCCTGTTCCAACGCCGCCCGGCCTCGCATAAGTGTGCAGCCAAGCCAAGGCTTGCATCGGACTGTTTTTGTCGCTTTGGATATTGGGAGACGACGGGTCCAACGACTCGGTGACTGCGCCTCGCATCAAGATCGTGTCTGAGCTTGTTAAGTGAGTTACCGTGTATACATCGGAGGGGCCAAACACCTCTTTAACGCCGTTGAGAATTGGATTTGATGCTTGAGCCACTTCGACAACCCCACGAGCTCCTTCCTTTTTGTGCTTGCCATGATGATTGACCCAAGTTTCTCCAAGAACTTTTAGACCAAATTCATTGTAGGAAATACCGCCGAAGTCGCCGTTCCCCTTGAATGCATGGGTCGCAGTTCGAATGCCGATCACAGGTTTACCGGCCTTCAAAAAGTCTGCAATATGCTTTGCCTGTTCTGCCACGGGAGACCGGAAACGGGTGCCGATGATCATCAAATCGGCTTTTCCCAATGATTCTAAACCCACGAGTCCAGCGGAATGATTTGGGTCGATGTAATCTGCCCCATTGGGCGCCAACGAGAAAAGCACGGTGCAATGAAAACCGTGCTTTTGACTAAGGATTTTGGCCAACATTGGCATAGTCTCTTCGCTGCGGTACTCTTCGTCACCAGCAATTAGCACTACCCGTTTAACCGCTTTTCCATCGGCCGGCTCCATAACCAATCGGTCGGAAGCGGAGCTCTTGCCGAAGCTAATGAATGGCGTTAAGAAAATTGAGAGACAGAGAAAGCGAGACATACGATTCCGTTTCTTGAGATAGACTTGGAGACTTACTTAAGGTGAAGCGCGAAAGAACATGCGCGACAGTGACGTGCAAAGCATACAGCCCGACGTTGCATTAAAGAACCGTACCGATCGTACTACGAGCGCGCCAAAGAGCCACGCTTTTCTTGAATGGTTTGAAGCAATTGCTTCTGCGGGGCAACGAACTTAGCGACACCTTGTTCCATCAACGTCTTTTCCATATGCGGAACGTCCACCGCTTTGTCTAATTCCCGGGCAATCGATTCGCTAATCATCTGGTCGACTTTTTTTGTGAAGATTTGGTTGCTGGCGGCCACTGCGGCGTTCGTATCTGGCGGATTCGTCTGAATATCCGAGCCAGCGAGGGCTGCAACGTATTTCCAAGGGGCGTCGGACGCGTTCTTTGTTCCGGTGCTAGCAAATATGATTTCCTGCTGCAACGGTGTTGCATGCTCCATCCAAAATTTTTGATTTGCAGTCCAAATTCGTTTCGCATTGAGGATCCCATACTGGCCTTGCCCCTCGGCAGAAAGCTGCTTGCAATTGTCCGCTGTATACTGATCGATTCGGGAAACAAAAATGCTGTAGACACTCTTGAAAGCATCGAGTGACTTGCGGCGTTTTGCGCCTCGCCAAACTGCATCCCTAGCAAGATCATACTGCCGCATAGTGAAGATCAACGTAACATTGAGAGTGACTCCTGCGGCTGCCAATTCCTCTAAAGCATCCAGTCCGGCAGGAGTAGCGGGCACCTTAATCATCCGATTGTCGTGTCCCGCGGCCCATTTCTTGCCCAGTGAAATATACTTGGAAACGCGTTCTGCGTGAGGCATATTCGCCGCTGGGTCTTCTAGAAGCGGGTCGAGTTCGAAACTGACCCATCCCGCGTTTCCTTTGGTTCGCTGCCAAACGGGATGGAATTCTTTTTGTGCTTCACTCACCAAATCATTGGTTATGCTCCAACTCACAGCGGTATCGTCCTCGCCAAGATCCAAATAACGTACGATCGATTCGTCAAATCGCCCAGTTCGAATGAGACCAGAAATAATAATTGGGTTGCTGGTCGCCCCGACGGCTCCCCAGGCAAGGTTCTGGGCAACCAACGTTGGGTCAATTGAGTCCAAGTAGAGGTTGGTTCCGCTATCAATAAGTGATTGGATCGAGGCATTCTTCATTTTTAAGTCCTAATGCGATGATGAGGGTTTGAGAGGTTTTGCCAGCGAGAAGACACTATAGTAAGCTTCTGAACGTTCGGCCAACAGCCCGCAACGACCTGTGACAAACCCAAAGCAAAGGAAAATATGCAAATTATAGATCTACGAAGCGATACCGTTACTAAGCCAACACCAGGCATGCGCGACGCTATGATCCATGCTACTGTCGGCGATGATGTTATCGATATCGACCCTACGGTCGTGGAACTGCAAGAACGGATTGCACGACTGCTGGGTAAGGAAGCAGCCATTTTCATGCCAAGCGGCACAATGACGAACCAAATCGCGTTGCGGATACACTGTTCTCCAGGGGATGAGTTTATTTGTGAGTCCGGTTGCCACATCTACAATTACGAACAGGGTGCCTTTGCGCAGCTCAGTGGTCTCGTCGCCAAAACGATCTCTGGCAAAAATGGCTTGCTTGATGTTGAACAATTGACGGGCAGCGTTCGGCCAGACAATGAGCATATGGTCCACACCCGATTGCTGTGCCTCGAAAACACCCATAACCGCGGTGCTGGCAAAATCTATGCGTTAACGCGTATTCAATCGCTTTGCGACTGGGCCCACAACGAAGGGCTCAAAACGCACTTGGACGGGGCACGCCTTTTTAATGCGTCGGTGGCTACCGGCGTATCCTTGCAATCGTATTCCGAACCATTTGAGTCGGTTAGTGTCTGCTTCAGCAAGGGTCTCGGCGCTCCGGTTGGCTCGTGTTTGGTCGGCTCTCGCGAGTTCATTTCAAAAGCTCGACGTGCAAGGAAGCTTTTTGGTGGTGGCATGAGGCAAGTTGGTATCGTGGCTGCCGGTGCGCTCTATGCTCTCGAACATCATCTAACTCGTTTGTCCGAGGATCATGACAATGCAAAGTTGCTCGCCCGCGCAATCAGTCAATGCAAATCGCTTTGCCTCAGCGACGATGTACCCGATACCAATATTGTCATCTTTCACCTTGCCAATGAGTGGGGTACCGCCGCACAGTTTTCGGAATCGTTGCAAATGCTTGGCGTTCTGTCTCTCCCATTCGGTCCGCAAAGCGTTCGGCTCGTCACGCATTTGGACGTTTCTCGCGATCAAATCCTAAAGGCTTGCGAAGCGATCGCCAGCGTCGCAAAGGATCCACTTCCGTCGCCTACGACTCGGGGTTAAACTCACGGGAATGAGCAATCATCATCACATCAACTACATTGAAATTCCAGCTTCGGCTCTTGAGGCTTCCAAAGAGTTTTTTGCCAAAGTGTTCGATTGGAAATTCGTTGACTACGGGCCCGACTATTGCAGCTTCCTCAACGCAGGGATCGACGGTGGCTTTTATCGGTCTGATCAGAAGGCTTTGACAGAATCCGGAAGCCCTCAGGGCACCATGTCTAATCGAATCCTATCACGAAATCTTTTCCATTTGCCCTCAATAGGCCTGATATGGCTAAGCAGTCTTCTGCCGATCGCTTTAGCACAAGAAAGGCCTGAATCAAAGTTAGCGGACCTTGCTCTCGTCAACGCAAATATCCTGATTTGCGATTCGGCCATGAATAGGGCGAACGCGGTCGCTATTGATCAGGGTCGCATCCTGGCCATAGGTGAACGGTCCCAGATCGAGCCGCTGCTCGGTAAGTCGACCAAGATCATCGATGCCGGCGGAATGACCGTGACGCCTGGATTCATCGATAGCCATCTTCATTTTCTTGGCCTTGGGCAATCCCTCCAGATGTTGGACTTAAGTCAAGCCGATTCATGGGAGAAGATTGAATCGCAAGTTGTTGAGGCTGCCTTGAGATTCCCCAAAGGAACGTGGATCGAAGGTCGCGGCTGGCATCAATCCAAATGGAAATCTCCGCCTCAAGGAAATGTCGATGGCTATCCAAATCACGCGGCTTTGAGCTTGGCGGTACCGGACCATCCAGTCGTACTTACACACGCTAGCGGCCACGCCAGTTTTGCCAACGCAGCAGCCATGAAGCTTGCAGGTGTTGATCGCAATACGTCCGATCCCAATGGGGGTGAAATCCTAAAGGATTCCGATGGAAATCCAATTGGTGTCTTTCGCGAGAATGCCCAAGCCATGATCCGACGGGCGCAATCTCGCACGACCGAACGATCAAGCGATGAGCAAATGCTCGCCGCGACCTTGACGCAGATTCAACTGGCTGGTCAAGAGTGTCTCAAACATGGAATAACAGGTGTTCACGATGCCGGATGTACCTTCGCCACCGCAAAACTCCTAAAACGATTTGCCGATTCCTATCAATTGCCAATCCGCATGGCCGTCATGATTCGAGATGGGAGCGATGGCTTGGCGGCTCAAATGGACGCCCATCGTTGGGATAGTATCGGCGAGGGCTTTCTAAGCGTACGGAGCATCAAGGTTTCAATCGATGGTGCGCTTGGGCCACACGGTGCTTGGCTGCTCGAGCCATACAGCGATTTGCCAACGACCTCCGGGTTG
>JANLUJ010000132.1:0-4452 GCA_031363425.1 Pirellula sp. | reverse complement strand
CGATCGGTGGATGCGTCGTTCACGACATAGAACTTGGTGAAGGGATCGTTATCAAGAATGGACGCGATGCCTTGACCAACGGCAATTGTCGCGCCGATTGGATTCAGTAAGTTGACTGCAAATGTTTCCGTTGGCTCCGTTGTTGTATCGTCCAAAGTCTGAATCAGAATCGTCTTGGACGTTTCGCCGGGTGCGAAGTAGACAGTTCCGGCAGCTACTGCCGTGTAGTCGCTGCCTGCCGTTGCGGTACCATTCGCTGTTGAATAGCTAACAGTAACTGGGATCGCGCTTGCATGGTCGAGCGTGACTGCAAAGGCTTCCCGTGATGCAACACCATATCGGGCATATCTCTGCTGCAAGTTGTCAGGGCCACTAAACCCAATTAATAGGTTGCCGGTTCCGTCCGACGCCAATCCGCCCGCACCGTAGGGGGCACCATGAGGGTCAGGGCTTTGAGCTACCTTGCTATCGAACGCACCTGTCATTGCACTGTAGCGATAAACGGCTCCGTTGTTCTGGCTAGAGACATAAAGGAAGCCGTCGGGACGGAAAGATAGGTCGGTCGGAAGACTAAGCCCCCCCGATGCGCTCGGGATGAAGGTATCAATGTATGCTCCTGTCACTCCGTTGTAACGTAGCACTGAATTCGTGTTACCGCTGCCAACGTACAGGTTGCCGTCGGGGCCAAAACTGATGGCGACCGTTGCTCTGTCGAGACCGCCGCTACCTTGAGGAACAAACACCGCTCCAGTCTGACCTGCGGCGGGTAGCGGCGTTCCAGGCGCAGCGCCATTTGGTCCCTGGAATCGCCAGACACTTGAGTCTGCTGCAGTGCCGACTAATAGGTTACCAACGGAGTCGAATGTGAGGCTATTTGCGGTAGGCAGACCGGATGACGCCGATATGAATTCATCGATAGCATGAGTCGTCATATTGTAACGAAGAACATTATAGGATAGCAGGCCTCCCACGTATAGATTACCGTCCGGTCCGAAGACCAACGACCATGGGGCATGTAGGCCGAGGCTGCCGCTTGGTATTACTTCGCCTAAATAAGCGCCCGTCTTGCCATCATACTTCTGAACATCGTTTGTGAATCGGCCTGCTACGTACAAGTTGCCGTCTGGTCCATAAGCGAGGTGCCTACCTCCTCCCAATTGGCTTTGTACTGATATGAAGTCATCAAAGTATCGGATTGCGGTGTCTCCTTCTGTAGCGGAAGCGCTGCTAATGGAGATTACTGAGTCATCGTTGAGAATCGTCGCCACTCCCATGACGGCCGTGCCGCTAGCTGGGGTAACAATTAATCGGAACGATTCGTTTGCCTCACTGGAGTTGTCGCCATTGACCGTGACTAGTACTGTCTTTGTTGCTTCGCCATCGGCGAACGTGACGCTTCCCGATGTGGCAACGTAATCAGAACCCGCGATGGCCGAGTCATCAGCAGTTGCATAGGCAACTGATAGCGAGCCGCTTAGGCTACCGGTCCGCTGAATTACAAAGTTCACGTTTGACGGTGTTCCACTAGAGCCCTCGATGACCGATGGACCACTTACTGCAATGGGACTAAATACCTTTCCATCGCTACCAGCTTTGAAGATTCCTAATACTTCGCCTGGTGTCAACGCCTTGTTGTACACAGACAACTCGTCGATCAAGCCGTTGAATGGTGAGTTCGACGTCGTGCCTGGATAGCCACCGGTATTGCCGATGCCTATACCAGGATTGTTCGCAGACTGTAGGTCGCCGTATGGCCTCGAATCAGTCGTGGATTGGGCCGCCAATGTTCCATTCACGTAGAGGCTCATCAAACCCGTCGCGTCATCCAGCGTCGCAGCAACATGAGTAAGCTGGCCAGCAGTAATGTACGTCCCAAGATCCGACCCATTCTCCGTCACTGGAAACACTCGGAATATCAATGTACCGCTGGATTCTACCCTAAGAGAATAGGGAGTTCTTGTGTCATCGCCACGAAAAAAAATGTATCCGATTCCGGTCGTCGGGAACGCATCGACCTTGATCCAGCCTTCGATGGTAAGTGATGACGTAAGCTTTAGGCTAGCGGAATCGGCGACTTGTAAACGATCGTTTATTCCATCCAATTTGAAACCCTGTCCGACCTCACCCGCAGCGTAAGTTGCTCCGTTGTAGAGTGTGGCGTTATTCAGCCCCATGACGTCTGCGCCGTTTCCATTTGCCTGCCACCAACTGACCAAACCACTCGGGGCGGCGACGGCTGCGAGCAAAGCCCTTGCTTCCAATTGTTCTAGCTGAAGCGGTCGTTTGTTGCGGATCTTTTTGCGTGTCTTTGATTGAGGCATTTGTTTTCGTAGGCGTTTCATGGATTGCTGCTGCTATTCAGTCTGCGATAAATTTGGAATCATTCTTTCAACGTGCAGACAATGCATTGAAAATTGGATTGGTTGGTAAATTGATAAAACGAGTCTCGCAATGCGTACTTGTGTGTTTGAAATCCCGCAAGCTTGACCTGCGGAATTTTTGGTTTCTGGCGACTCAATGTGGAGCGACACTAGTCTACGAATGCAAGGGGGCAGTGACTTGGTTGTGTGTTGTTTCAAGGTAAAAGCATATATCCAATGGTTTTCAGGTTCCCCTTCTCTCTCTCGAGGGAGAAGGAGCTGGGGGATGAGGGGGTGACACTCGCTCAATGCAATGTATCGTCCTCACCTCCTACCTCGCTCTCCCGAAAGGCCCGAAAAGAGAGATGGAGATGGGACTATTCGTTGCGTAGGATTGCCAATAGGCCAATCAAATCGCCAATGTTTTCATATGCTATTTCGAATGCATCACTTTCGAATAGATCGATCGAAGGCCGAGACATAGCAGGCGTTTTCGTCATAGGAATCACAGGAGTTTGAGACACTGGTATCGAATTCCTGAAGCTGCTCATGATGTCGTCCGTGCTCCGCGCCTTCGTTTCAACACTAGGCAACATTGCGGAACTAACATTAGACGCCGGTGTTCCGAACCAAGGCATGGGGACTGGGCCAACACCTGCCATTACAATATCCTTGGAAACGACTTCCTTGTTGTTCACTTCGATTGCATTCGGACCAGTCAACATCGCGCTCGGTGGCGGCGGATCAGCGATGCCTTGAGGGTTGGTATTGCCCGCCGCAAGAGCCCAGCTGGAGTTGGCTGACTTGCTACCCGACGTTAGTCCAACGGAATTGTCGTATTGATAGACTTTTGCCGTACCGCTATCCACGATCCAAATGTGCGTTGGGTTGGATGGATCGAGCGTGATGCCAGTCGGACTGGAGGCACCGGATGTGGAAATCGTCCAGCTCCCAACATACGTACCGCCGATCGTGTACTTGAACACTTTGTCGGTCGAGCTGTCGTTGACCACCCATAGATAGTTGCCATCGGTGACGATGTCTTTTGGTGACGTGTTGCCGCTATTCAAGCTAAAGCTGCTGGTCGCGACTGGACTGCCGTTGGTCAACGAGGCAGCATTGGCATAGCGATAGACTTTATCGGTCTTGTTGTCGACCAGCCAAACATCTGTGCCGTTGGTTGCGATCCCTTCGAGTTGAGCTGTGGATTGAAGCCCACCCGCAGCCCAAGAGCCTTGCAAAACTCCGCTTGTATCGTATGTATAGACACTCTTGTTCGCATCGACGACCCATACTTTTGTCCCCAACGTCGTGCTTGCAGCACCGCGCGGAGCAGTGTTACCGCCGGCCAACGGATAGTTTTCGACGGAGGCACCTGTAGCACCATATTCGTAAGTCCGATCGGTGGATAAGTCGCTCACGACATAGAACTTGGTGAAGGGATCGTTATCAAGTATGGACCCGATGCCTTGTCCAACGGCAATGGTCGCTGCTACTGGATTCGACAAGTTGACAGCAAATGTCTCGGTCGCCTCAGTGGTTGTATCATCGAGGATTGGTATACGGATCGTCTCAGACGTGACGCCAGGAGCAAATGTGAGAGTACCGGTTGAGGCTGCATAGTCGCTGCCCGCGAGAGCGGTGCCGTTGGACGTGGTGTAGTTCACGGTCACCGGCAAAGTGCTGGGGGTTGTGTTCGTGACCGTGAAGATTGATTCATTTTCGGTTCCGAAACGCATAATCTGACTGTTTGAATCGGTAACATAAAGATCACCATCTGGTCCAAAGGTCATCCACGCGGGGCTGATCATTCCTCCGCTTCCCAACGGGACGAAATCATCGACGTACGTGCCGCCAGTAGTGTAGCGAACAATGCGACCGTTGTTTTGATTTGATACATAAAGCAGGCCGTCTGTTCCGATTCTTACCCCGACAGGCGCTGATAGATTTGCGCTACCCGCAACACCCACGTGGTTCTTCGCCAATTTTAGTGGGTAGGTTTGAAATCGCTGGGGATTCGGTATCCTTTTGGGATGAACGAATTAACCACTGAACATTATCGTGCATTACTGGGTTTAGATGCCAACTGGAA
>JANLUJ010000300.1:0-6605 GCA_031363425.1 Pirellula sp. | reverse complement strand
AAAGATCCAGCAGGCTTCGGATCTTTAACAAGATCCACTACGGCCAAACCCGATTCCTAACTTGGACAAAGCACTGGTCGTGAAGTTCCGCTCTAACACTACTACTACTACAAACGCACCGAAGCCATGAAAAATCTTCCAACTTCCAAAGACAAACCTCTCTTTACTCCCGGTCCGCTGACAACAAGCCAAACCGTCAAACAGGCGATGTTGCGTGACCTTGGCTCACGGGATATCGAATTCATTGAGGTGGTGCAAGAAATTCGAAACGAACTGTTAAACGTCGCCGGCGTTTCGCAAACGGAAGGTTACGAATGCGTTTTGGTGCAAGGCAGTGGAACCTTCGGCATCGAAGCAGTGATGACATGCGCCATTCCCCGCGATGGAAAGTGGTTGATTGTGATGAATGGAGCGTACGGCCAGCGAATGCAAAAAATTGGGGAAGTGCATGGCATTCCAACCGCAATTTTGAGCTACGACGAAGACCAATACATCAGCGCAGCCGATGTCGATCGCGTGCTGAGCAACGACCCGAGTATCTCGGCCGTAGCGGTTGTGCACTGCGAGACGACGACCGGGATCATGAACCCTATCGAGGAAGTAGGCGCGGTAGTTAGGAAGCACAAACGCATTTATTTCGTCGATTCGATGAGCGCTTTTGGCGCGGCTCAATTTGATTTCCAAGCCTGTGAAATCGACTACCTCGTTTCGTCAGCCAACAAATGCATCGAAGGCGTTCCGGGTTTTTCATTCTGTATCGCTCGCCGCTCTGCCTTGGAAAAAACCTCGGGCTGGTCGCGAACACTCAGCCTCGATCTGTACGAACAATGGCGTGGATTGGAAAAGAGCGGTCAGTTCCGCTTCACTCCACCGACGCATACGATGCTCGCGTTCCGCCAAGCGATTGAGGAACTGAAAATGGAGGGTGGCGTACCCGGAAGGGAAAAACGCTACCAGGCTAATTGCAGAGCGCTTTTGGAAGGCATGCGCAACCTCGGCATGGAAGAATATTTGCCAACGGAAAAACAAGGGCACATCATAACTTCGTTTCTGTTCCCGGAAGACATAAATTTCAACTTCGAAACCTTCTACGAAAAACTCAATGACCGTGGTTTCGTGATCTACCCGGGCAAGGTCTCCAATGCAAATTGCTTCCGCATCGGCAACATCGGTCGCATTTTTGAATCCGATGTCGCGGCCCTCGTCTCGTCGATTGAAATTGTATTGAAAGAGATGCACGTACCATTGAAATCAGCCTCTGCGATTCGTGAGCCGCTAGGCGCTAGCCGCGGTTGAAATTTGCTGCGATTCGTGAGCCGCTAGGCGCTAGCCGCGGTTGGACCTTACTGCGATTCGTGAGCCGCTAGACACTAGCTAGTGCGGAAGACATGTCGCTATGGTTGCGACTTCAACTTCGTCGCGGCGAGCTAAGCAAACCAAGTCGTGTGTTTAGTGAAGAGGCCTCGCACGAGATATGGCAAGCCCATACGCCTATCCGAATGTCACGTTCGCAATCTGCTCGATTTCCATCGATCCACTTTCGGGCGTACGGACTTGGTTGGTCGCTGTCGGACTATCAAGGACGCAAGCTCGTCGGTCATGGTGGCGGTTATGACGGAATGAACTCACACGTATTGCTTGTGCCAGAAGAGAAACTGGGGGTAGTGGTATTGACGAATAGTCTGACGCCGATTTCAAATCTACTTGCATATCGGGCCATTGATACCGTCTTAGGAACAGTGACCAAGGACCATGGCCAGGAGAGTTTGGCGGAGTTCCGAAAGTCGAACGATGAATTTCAGTCTAAGATTGCCAAAGTGACCACTGCTGTGACTGAAGGAACCAAACCCAGTCACGTACTGAATGACTACGCAGGGAAGTACCGCTGTCCAATGTATGGCGACGCAACGGTACTGGTCGAGGGTGACAAGCTGGTGTTACATTTTCATCCGTTTAAGGCACTGGTATGCGATTTGAAACATCTGCACTACGATACGTTTTCAATACATTGGCGAACCGAATTTGCTTGGTTCAACGGCGGCACGTGTCACTTTGTGGCTGACTCGCGAGGGAAATTTCAGCGAATCGAGTTGGACGTCCCCAACGATGATCTTTGGTTTCATGAAATCAAATTGCAACGCGCGGATTGAGGCTGCGGTGGTACTTTTCAGTTGTACTCGGAACTCAAGGATTGCCGTGATGAACCATGATGAGCTCGGACAATGAACCACAGAGTCACGAAGTGCGCAGAGAATTGCATTATCGCAGGATGGCGAATACTCTGTAGTTCCTCGCGTCTCTGTGTTCCTCGAGTCTCTGTGTTCCTCGAGTCTCTGTGTTCCTCGAGTCTCTGTGTTCCTCGAGTCTCTGTGGTTGAGCGATCTGCCGCCAGCTCTTTGTGAAACAATCTAAACACGGCCCTGGGGGCCCTGCTACACCTGTTTGCGCATACAACAGTTCTTGTACTTCTTTCCCGAACCGCACGAGCACGGATCATTTCGACCGAGGCGTTCACCACGGTTACGAATCGCTTCCACGCGTGGCGGTTCCGCTCCCGCGGAATCGGCCGCAGCCAGGTCTGCCTGCTTCTCTGCGAGCAGTTCACTGGTAACATCGTACGAGTCATGACGAGCCACGACTTTATTATCCACCCACGAATCAGAAACGATATCGCTATCGATGGCTTCCATTCGGAAAATCACATCCGTCATTCGCTCACCGATAGACAACCACATTTCCTCGAACAGTTTCATGCCTTCGCGTTTGTATTCAACCTTTGGATCCATCTGGCCCATGCTTCGGAAATTCACGCTGCTCCGCACGTGGTCCATGGCCAACAAGTGATCCTTCCAAGCCGAATCAAGTTGCGTAAGCAATACGGTTCGCTCCATTCTTCGGATTTCGGGAAAGTACCTATCGTCGATCGACTGCATGAACTTGTTCGTGAGCTCTGCTTTATTTAACTTTTTCAGTTCTTGCGCTTCGCCGGTCCAGCCTAGAGATTTTTGCATCCATTGAGCGATATCTTCGATTGCGGATGCAGAATTTCCGACCGTTTCTTTTAGCGACTTCGTGCTCTTTCCAAAAATGCTTTCTACTTTTTCAATGGCCGATATTCTTAGTTGGATCGCCTTCTCGACGGATCTTCGACTTATGGCAACTAGAGTCTCTGCGGATTTGTCCGAGGACGCTTGCAACTGCTCCATTACCTTCGGATCCTCGAACCGGGTGCCAGCCCATTCAGCGAGAGCCGCGCCATCGATGGTGAAGCTCTTGGGGCCAGTTTGTTCTTGGAAGCGATTGAATGCAACCATGATCGGGAATTGGCTTTCCCGTTCGATGTAACTGGATTCCGCTTTGGCTAAGAGTTTTTCGGCAAGTTGTTCTGTTTCTGGATTGCGTACATCCTCGACGTCGATCTCGATACCGAACTTGTTCCGCATCCAACCAACGAGCATCTTGAGTCCAAACTCTTCTCGCAAAAACGAGTCTCCTTCGGACAGATCGATCTGCTCGATGTACTTTTGCGACTGGCCGATCAGTTCCTCGTCCATACGGTCCCGATCGATCTTCTTAAGCATTCCGACGGTGTAGTTGGTAGCAAATCGCGTGTTCACCCATTTGGCCATTGCCTCCCAGTTCCATTCCGACTGTTCCTCCTCCGAGGGTAGATTCTCATCGATGGCGTCTAAAATCTGAGTTTCAGCCGTTCGCTCCGCTTTGTCTTTTGCATACGCTACCGCTGTCGCTGGTTCGACTCCTCGGAAGTCCTTTGGCTCGAGCTGAACGCCAAGTCTCGCGCCTGCCCACTTTGCGTAGGATTCCGGACCATACAAAGGGTCGCAAAACTGCTTGACATTGTTTTCGATTTGCTGACGAAGTTGAAACATAACCAGATCACGACAGCTGGTTCCGTCGAGAATTTGTTGTCGATAGCCATAAACTTTCTTGCGTTGGTAGTCCATGACTTCATCGTATTCGAGCAAGCTTTTGCGGGCTTCGAAATTTCGTTCCTCAACTTTTTTCTGAGCCCCCGAAATTCGCTTGGAAACGTAGGGGCTTTCGATTGCGTCTCCCTCCCCCATTCCCATTCGCTTCATCCATTCGCGAACCCACTCGCCTGCGAAGATTCTCATCAAGTCGTCCTCTAAGGACAAGTAAAAACGACTCGATCCCGGATCGCCTTGTCGTCCACAGCGGCCACGCAGCTGCAAATCGATACGACGAGACTCGTGTCGTTCGGTTGCAATGACGTATAGTCCACCCAGTTCGCGAACTCGTTCGCCTTCTTCTTTCATCTTTTCGCGTTGGTCTATCTCGAGAACCAGTGCGTCCCATTCTTCCTTAGGGACCTCGAGACGTGTTGGATACTTGTCTTGCAATTGGGCCCAAGCCATTGTCTCGGGATTTCCACCGAGGATGATGTCCGTCCCTCTACCTGCCATGTTGGTGGCAATGGTCACCGCTTTTGTTCGGCCTGCTTGGGCGATGATCTCAGCTTCTCGCTTGTGTTGCTTTGCATTGAGTACTTCGTGGGTAACGCCCCGCTGGTCCAACAACTTGGAGAGCCGTTCGCTCTTCTCGATGGAAACCGTCCCAACCAGCATTGGACGAGTTGCTCGTTCGATTTTTTCGATCTCGGCAACATCAAATTGCTCCAATTCTTTTGAGTCGGACTTTCTGATCCTTATTGTTGTGTCGTCCTCGGACTGGATCGTTCCAATCAAGAAGCCCTTTTTATGATCCTTGAAATAGAGGGTATCGTATTTGTGAACGCGCTCGATTTCATCGGCAACCGCGGAGTACTTTTCCTTTTCCGTCAGGTAAATGGAGTCAGGGAACTCAATGCGTTGAAGGCTGCGGTTTGAGGGGATAGCGGTAACCCCCAAATTGTAGATTTTGCTAAACTCGGTGGCCTCGGTCATGGCGGTGCCGGTCATTCCTGAAATCTTCTTATACAATTTAAAGAAATTCTGGAGGGTAATGGTTGCAAGTGTTTGCGTCTCTTCTTTGATACGAACGCCTTCTTTGGCCTCGACAGACTGATGCAAGCCATCGCTCCACTGTCTTCCATCCATAAGTCGACCCGTGAATTCATCGACAATGATAATGGCTCCCTCTTTCACCACATAATTGACATCACGTTTGTAGAGATGGTGCGCCTTGAGCGCATTGTCTAATAGGTGGGGCCATTCCATGTTGCCAACTGTGTAAAAACTCTCGACACCAGCTAGCTTTTCGGCGTCGCGAATTCCGGCATCGGTCAGATTGACCGTATGGTCCTTTTCATTCACAACGAAGTGTTCTTCTTTTTTCAAAGCGCGAGCCACACGATCGGCTTCGGTGTACTTTCCTAAATCTCGTGCAGCGGAGCCAGAGATGATCAAAGGCGTACGTGCTTCGTCGATCAATATGTTGTCAACTTCGTCGATGACCGCATAGTGCAATGGGCCCTGCACTTGTTGCATGTGCGCGGGAAACCGATTATCGCCTCGACTGGCCATTCTCATGTTATCGCGGAGGTAGTCGAACCCAAGTTCGTTGTTGGTAGCGTAGGTGATATCGCAAGCATACGATTTCTGGCGTTCGTCGTTGTCCATACCGCTTTGGATATTGCCGACCGTTAGGCCCAAGCCCATGTACAAAGGAGCCATCCACTCCATATCGCGACGAGCGAGATAGTCGTTTACAGTCACAACGTGTACGCCGCGGCCTTCAAGCGCGTTCAAATAGGCAGGCAACGTAGCAACGAGTGTTTTACCCTCGCCAGTTATCATTTCAGCAATGTTGCCGCCATTGAGCACCATTCCACCAATGAGCTGAACATCGTAGTGTCGCATCTTCATGAAGCGACGACCGGCTTCGCGGCAGGTTGCGAAGGATTCGACCAAAACATCGTCGATGGTCTCGCCTTCGTTCAAACGCAGTTTGAATTTTTCGGTTTGACCGCGAAGCTCGCCGTCGCTCATCGCGATCATACGAGATTCCAATAACCCAACCTGCTGTGCGTACTGAGTGTAGCGTTTGATCTGTCGGGAGTTTGCGGACCCAAAAAAGGTGGTCAGCCCACGATCGATCCCCCCCAATACTCCATTGATTGTATTGGTGGTACCTTCCCAAATTTTCTCGAGCAGATCCATTGTTCAAATTCGTCCGAAAGTGGAATCTTAAGATCATTTCCAATCCCCCGACTACGGACTGGATATTAAACGGTAAAACCCCAAGCGGAGGGGGCTGGCTATTCTATTTAATCATTAGCATTCTACGCATTTTCCAAAATTGGTCGCCGGGGAGGGTAACTATTCCACGGGATCGAGTCAATCGAATTCATGCAAAGGTCCGTGCCGCAACGCTTTGCGATTCATGGGCCGCCGTGTGTCATTTTATTTTTCGTCGTTTTTGCGGACATTCCTGGCGGATTAGGGATAGATTTTTAGTTGTTCGATCGAAAAATTGGATATGAGTTTCCATTTGCCCGCGCCGAAGGCCCAGAGTCGAATTATGCCGTTGTTGAAACCCGAACAGGATATTTGGCCCCTCCATTTGCTTGACGACCCGGAAACCGAACCCGACGAGTCAAGCGAATCGGGGGGACTTCAAGAACC
>JANLUJ010000116.1:0-2516 GCA_031363425.1 Pirellula sp. | reverse complement strand
CGGCGAACTCATTGCCATCCATAACGCAATGGCACAAAGGGTAGGCGCAGCTGGAGCAGCAGGTCTTGAGTCTAATGCCTTAACCAGCATGTTGTATTCGGGCGAGTCATTCGATTCAAGAATTGGTCAGCAGTACTTAAGAGCTCGTTGGTACCAGCCAACCATCGGCCGCTTCAACCGTCTAGATCCATTTGCTGGAATCAATAGCAATCCGTTTAGCTTCAACAAGTACGGATACACCTCGGGCGATCCGGTTCTACATAGCGACCCAACCGGCGAGTACGAAGGGCTAAGCGGGTTGTTGGTATCGTTTGCAATCGGAGGCGGCATAACGGGGGGCGGAGTCGCTTACCTCGCCGGCGCGAGTCCAGCCGAAATTGCCGGCGCTGCCTTGCTGGGCTCAGCGATTGGCGCCTTAGCCGCAGTCAATCCTTTTCTTGCATTACGAATTGCCTCTGGTTTGTCCCGTACAACCATAACCGGTTTTGTCGGCCAAGCCTATCGGCAACAAGTGGTACCAATCGCCGCCGCCAAGAAAGCTCGCGGATTAGAATATGCTGAGCTAGCCAAGAACGCGTACTCCGATCAACCAAACGCGGCTGGAAATGGTTGGCAATTCGAGAAACGATTGCGTTCGGGAATTCACAGTGGTTACTATGGGAAAGTATTTTCAAAAGGAAATGAAATCGCTATTTGCTTTGCGGGTACAGACGACATTCCCGATATCGGAGCTGATATCTTCCAAGGTCTGGCTAGCGGCGGAGCGGAATACGATTTGGCAATCGAAGATGCTCGAGCGATAATCGACAATCCTGTCAATCAAGGCAAACAGATTATTTTTGTCGGCCATTCGCTCGGTGGCGGTTTGGCGACTGCAGCCGCAGCCGTCTTTCAGCGTCCGGGCATAACATTCAATGGTGCGGGGGTTCACCCTTGGACGGTCAGCGAGTATGGTGGGAATTTGGATAACATCAACCAACTGGTGGACGCATATCGTGTTCAAGGTGAATTCCTTAGCACATTGCAAGACTCGTGGTCAGTTACAGGGTTATTGATGCCCAACTCACAGGGGACGGCCTATTGGCTTCCCTCGAACGCGAACGACAATTTTGGAATCAGGCACAAGATGCAAGCGGTCTTCGACGGCTTGAATGCGTTGTAGCAAACCAATAATGGAAAACCAAATGTGCCAATACCTGAATACCTGCAAAACGCTAGAGCATGACCTGAATCGTTCTGGTCGTTTGCCGAATCACAACCCGACGCGTCGGCGAGTGATTCGTAACTTCGTGTACACATCTGTTCACGAATGCCGCTTCATCAGTTCTGTTTACGAATGCCGCTTCATCAGTCCGAGCTTTACGCTGGTACTGGTTGGAGCGATGCAGCTATTTGTTATTTCGATAGGATGCGACATGAACGCTCGATCGACTTCGAGCATTTGGACGGCGATAGATCAAGACGACGCAAAAGCCATTGCAAAGATCGTCAAGAATGGGATAGATCTAAACAAAGTAGGCCTATTCACGCGTCAAACACCGCTTGAGTATGCCCTTGAAAAACGCAAGAAAGATGCGTTCAAGGCATTGCTCGAGGGCGGCGCTGATCCGGATTTCTTTCTGTTGAACAAACAGACAGTAACGTTTCACTGTGCCCTTCGCGACGATAGCTATTGGCTTCAGCAAGTACTTGCTCATGGTGCTGACCCCAATTTATGGACCCGTACACATCGAAACAATGCAGGTACACCTCTGGACGCAACATTTGGCTACAACGAGTCTCCAAGGAGCGTCGAGAATGCAAAGCTATTGATCGATGCAGGTGTTAGTCTTAATTCGAACATAAGTGGTCTAGAAACACCACTAACCTTGTTTGCCATGAATTCAGGTTGGAAGGTAGTCCTTTACCTTTTGGAAAAGGGGGCGGACCCGCATATCGGACCAGAGGCAAATGTATTTTTCAAGCATTTACAGAACCCGGGTAATTTCTTGGCCAAGGATCCTGATTTTCAAGCGGTGGAAGCGAAGCTAGTCGAGATGAATTTGGATGTTTCGAAAGCGAAGTGGAACGGCACGAGATGGGACATCCCGAACCTGCGATGAGTAAAAAAGGGGCCCATCCAGCCTCGAGGCGACTACCTAACTTTATTGTCCTTCCAGAAAGCTGAAGTCGTATATGACATAACGTTTCGATTTGCCCACAAGTATCTTTCCCGAGGTGACCGTACCGTGGATCAGATGATTCAGTCAGCGCGTTCGGGCAAACAGAACATTTTGGAAGGGAGCAAAGCCGGAACGACTTCCAAAGAAACTGAAATCAAGCTAACAAACGTTGGTCGAGCGAGTCTGGAAGAGTTGCTAGCCGACTACCGCGTCTATCTTCGGGTCCGTGACAAGACCATCTGGGACAAGGATTCCAAAGAGGCTACCTATGTGCGTGAGCTCGGTCGCAGGACGCCACAAACCTGCGAGTTATATCGATACTTCTCGGCGAACGCCACCATCTGGTTCCCAGGC
>JANLUJ010000095.1:0-7792 GCA_031363425.1 Pirellula sp. | reverse complement strand
AATATTCAGGGCAACAAGACGAAAACGAGTTCAACGAGTTCTGGGCAATCGACCCGGCAAGAAGTTAATGGTATGGGCACGGGCGTTATCATAGATCCCCGAGGCTACATCGTCACCAACTACCATGTTGTGGACGACGTTGCTAGAATCGAAGTGACGTTGGCCGATGGTACGACTGCGATCGCCAAGTTGATCAATTACGATCCCCAAACCGATCTCGCCCTCATCAAGATACCTACAGACCGAGAACTCGAGGTTATCCATGTCGGGAAAAGCAGTACCCTTCTACGCGGTGAAACGGTGATTGCAATTGGCAATCCGTTTGGATATCAAAATTCGGTTACCGTTGGAATCATCAGCGCGCTTCACCGGGACATTCCGGTCAACGGATCGCAACAATACAATGACCTCATCCAAACCAACGCCGACATCAATCCAGGAAACTCAGGCGGGCCCCTGCTCAACATTGACGGCGAAGTCATTGGGATTAATGTGGCTGTTCGGGTCGGCGCGCAAGGCATTGGATTTGCCATTCCAGTTGACACAGCCTTAGAAGTAATGGCTGATCTCGTCGCCGATCATCGCGAAGCGGCTCATGGCCTCACGTTTTCCAAGGCAACGGACGCCAATCACGAAAATCTTGGCAGTAAACTGTTCGTTCGCGAATATCGCGGTTTGGACTCCAATTCTAGTCGCGATATCCGAAATGGCGATCGCATTGCAACTGTGGACGGCCAGCCTATCTCCAACCGTTTGGAATTGGAACTCGCCATGCTCGATCTTCGGTCGGGTCATTCGATTGAAATTGGATTGGATCGGAACGGAGAGAGTATAGTTCATAACCTTACGTTGTCCGCATCGACGGGCAAGCAAGAATCGGACCTGGCAAAGAATGCGTGGGAACAACTAGGTGTCAAATTATCGGTAGTCTCCGCGAGCTCCATTGCGGGCATCGGTGAAGGCTATAAAGGTGGCTTAAAGATTAACGACGTTCGACTGGGAAGTCCTGCCGACCGAGCACGATTGCAATCAGGCGACATTATTGTGGGAGTAATGGATTGGCAAACGCCAAAGCTAGAATCTCTCGGATGGATCATGGCAAACGCAAGTTTCAAGAATGCAGCGTCGGCTAAATACTATCTCGTCAGAAAAAAAACCCAAATGACTGTGGCGATGACACCCGAGATATCAACTCAGTCATCAGTCTCTCGCAATGCGTCTCGCATTCGGTAAGGCGTCTGGCACAAACTCGTTCTGCATAGACACTGAGTTGCAAAATTCGGTGCAAACTACAGAGCCAATATCAGATCAATGATTAAATAGAAACTCTTTGCAATTCAGGACTGCCCAAGTCAAGTCCTGGTATGCTTCCAATTTGTTGCTCTTGCCATCGATATATTCGATTGCCGGCTTCAACTCCGATTCATTTGGTTTCCGTGAAAAGGCACGTACGTATAGCTCTCTAACGTTGTCTTCATGTGAACTAGTTCGATTAGCAAGGTTGGAAGCAAGGCCATTTGTATCAGCTAACTTTGCGATCAGATCCTTAGAATTTGCAAAGTGAAGGCTTTGAGCCAGGGTCGAATCGCTCGCTCGTTCACACTCGCAGGCCGTTGTGGCTTCAGGCCGTCCGAACACAGTCAAAAAATACGATTTAAATGAGGCATCTGGTAGAGATCCAGCTCGGGTTCTGTCCGGCATGGCATCGAATGCGGTAACCGTTTGCGTCACTTGATCGACCGCGTCTAAAATTTGCTCCGCGGAAAGCCTTTTGGGATAGTTTCTGGAAAAGCATTTGCGATCGCGAAGATTCTCGCCATTCGGCTCGCTTCCTAGCTGGTAGACGCGCGTATTGCAAATGGATCGCACTAACGCTTTGATGTCGTACCCCGTGTCGATCAATTGTTTTGCCAACACGTCGAGCAACTCCGAATTTGAGGGAGGGTTGGTAACCCGCATGTCGTCCTCCGGTTCCACAAGACCCCTGCCAAACATATGCTTCCAATATCGATTTGCAATCGATTTTGCAAAGAAGGGATTTTTTGGATCAACCATCCAGTCTACTAGATACTCTCGAGGATCACGTAGGTCAGAGTCCTCGCGCATGGGACCGTCCAACCCAGCCGGCTTAAGCGATTCTCCTGATTTGGGATGCGATGATCTGGCTTGACCTGCCGCAGCGTACACGATGGACTCGTCTGGCGATTGGCTCGCCTTTGTACGCACTTGCGAGAAGAACGCTGCCATTTGGAAATAATCTTTTTGAGCCCATTTCTCAAAGGGATGATGATGGCATCGGGCGCATTGAATCCTCTGCCCTAAAAACAATTGTGCTGTGTCTTCCAATCGACTGAAGGTGTCCGGAACCTGGCGATACCAAACGACGGGCGGATGCACATCCATGGATCCCGATGCCGCCACGATGTCTCGAACAAATTGATCGAACGGACGGTTTGATGCGATCTGGTCTCGAATCCAACGATGGAATGCAAACGTGCCTGCTTTTTGGCCAGCGCTTTCCCTTCGATTGCGCAAAATCAACATCCATTTGTTTGCAAAGTGATCGGCATAGTCATCGCTTTCAAGTAACCGGTCTATTAGCCTTTCCCGTTTGTTGGCCGAAGTATCTTGCATAAAATGCTCGACTTCGACGAGGGTTGGTAACCGGCCAATGAGGTCGAGCGTCGATCTTCGCGCAAAAGTCGAATCATCACAATCTCTCGAAATGGGGATATTGAGTGAACGGAGTTGAGCGATTACGGCCGCATCGATCGGGTTGGTCGGTTGAGGCCATTCGTTCTTACCTTCAACGATTGGAACGCTTGCTCGAAAAACCGCTACTTGTCCTTGAAACCGCGCCATTACGGCCACTTCGCCAGCGAGGGATTTCATCGAAACCAATCCCCGTTTGTCTACTTCAGCCATCTCGGAATCGTTGCTCTCAAACTGAACGGCCGGCGTCACATCTTCGATCGTTCCATCCGAGTAACGTGCCGTCACCGAGATTTGTTGTTCTTGCAGGGGTAGCATTCGCCTAAGGGAGGGGGCAACAGTTAATGCCAAGACTCGGCGATCGTCTGCCCTACCAGGTTTCATCCCTTGCGAAATCCATCTTCTCAGTACTCGGTATTCTTGCGAATCCGCTTCGAGTCGTTGACCGCCGCCATGCGGCACAGCGTTAATCGCTTTAGTCAATAGCAGGCTCGCATCGGGTAAAGCTGAAGCCAAACGTCTCCCTCGAGACTCCTTTACCAAATGCTCGTAGTCTTCGTTCGGTTCGAATCCCAATAAGGAGAGCTTGAAACCATTTTGTCCAGCCGCCTTTCCATGGCAACCGCCGCCATTGCAACCAAGTTTTGTGAAAATCGGCACGACTTGATTTGGAAAACTCACCTCGGGATTCTCATCCCAATTGGTGACTTCGATTTCTAACATGACGGTCTCAACTCCTTCGAGACGGGCCGATAGTTTTGCCGAACCGTTTTTCAAGGGTGCAATCTGACCAAAACGATCGATCGAAACAACACCCTCAGGAGTCAGATTGAACGTCACGATTCGAGTCAAATCGATTTCGAGACCATTTGAGTCTGTGCCAGTAACCAGACACTGATGACGAGCGTCACTTCCACGGAAACTCACTTTGGGAGGCGCATCGACTTTTATTAAGCTGGGCTCGCCATCGATTCGAACCGACTTCATTTGCCTTGAGGCCAATTCGTCAGCGCCTGCATTCGATATGCAGATCAGCCAAACACTTAACCAAAAAAACATTTTCATCTTTGAGATCTCAAATCAATTCACTCACGGGTGCTCGGTCCACTAAGAATTGCGGTCGGCCAGTTGGATCGGCGATGGTTGTATTGGTAACGTCAATTCCCAGATTGTGGTACAGAGTTGCAATGACTTCTTGGACATGAACAGGCCTAAGCGTAGCGTATTCACCCAAACGGTTGGTTGCACCAATGACTTGTCCCGTCCGTATGCCACCACCCACCAAGTATGCGCAGCTGACTTGCGACCAATGGTCTCTGCCTGCATCTTTGTTGATTTTCGGTGTCCGGCCGAACTCCCCCCAGACTACGACGCTAACATCGTTTAGCATCCCTCTCATCTCCAAGTCCTCGATCAAAGCACTCAAGCATTGATCGAGCTTTCCTCCGTGATCGCGGACTAAGTCAAAATTCTTGCCATGACTATCCCAGCGACCAAAACTCAAGCTGACAACTCGAACACCGGCTTCAATGAGTCGCCTAGCAATGAGCAGATGGTCATTTCGCGTTGCGCAACCATCGTATTGATATTTATAAGGTTTGCCGTCACCGTATTTCGCAACGACTCCCGGATCTTCTTTGGACAGATCGAGTGCATCCACTAGCTTGCTACTTGTGAGAACATCCAGCGCCCGCTGTCCAAATGCGTCCATACCTTCCATGACTCCAGTCGTATCGATATCGCGCCGAAGCGAATCCAAACTTGTCAGAAGCTGTTTTCGATTTTGAAGTCTTTCGAGAGAAACTCCACTGAGTTTCATGTTTTCAATTCCAGGACCATCCGGCTTGAACGCCGAGTTTGCTGCGCCCAAGAATCCAGCGCTTCCACAATCAGACCATTGAACATGGCTCGATCTTTCTGCCAGACCAACGAATGGAGGCACCGCAGGATCAATTGCTCCCTTGAGCTTCGCAATCGCAGCCCCAATCGATGGTCGGCCACCGAGGGCTTTCAAATCATCCGGTATCCAACCGCTCAAGCACTGGTAAGACTCGTGCCGGTCCTTGCAACCAACTACCGACCGAATGATGGCAGCTTTGTCCATCAGGCGAGCCAACTTCGGAAACACTTCACATATCTGAATGCCTGCGACGTTGGTCGGGATCGCGCGAAACTCGCCCCGAATTTCCGAGGGTGCGTCCGCTTTGATGTCCCACATATCTTGGTGGGGTGGTCCACCACCTAGAAAGATCTGGATAAGTGCTTTGTTCGGATTGCATTTCTTTTGTGCCGACTCGGCCCGCAATACGTCTGCAAGGCCAATTGCCGTAGCACCAAAGCTCATTCCGCCGATCTTCAAAAAGGAACGGCGAGACTGTCCATCACAATAGCTACGTGAAGCCCCATATTGACCAAGGATCGACAACATCATGGACGCCGAACGGTTAAGGGTTGGGTGGGACCGCAATCCCAAAGTATGGGAAAAGCGGTAGTGGTGGGCGAACGGCTCCAAAAAAATCTGGGCCGAAATCATCAATCGCACAAGTTAGGCTACGATCGAACTTCTAATAGCCTGAACAAATTCAAGGCAATTGTCAATACGGCGGGCAGGTTACTTCTTGGCCGGCCGAAGTAGAAAAAGCGCATTGGACATTTGATCTTGCTCAGGAAGGGCCAGGTTCATTCCACCCTTGTACTTCTCCCGACTAACTTTGCTCATTGGTTTACCTCTCTTTGCAGCGCTCGCAAAAGGCGAGTTGTTTCCACGGTCATTTTGGAGCGAAAGCCGACCCGCAATCCCGCTTGTCCCTTCAGCTACCTGGATGGAGCCAAGTTGAGTTACAAGCATTTTCGCAGAATCGTCCGTAGCAAAGTTCAAGGCAAACTCGGGAAAGTCCTCGTACTGGTTTATGATGTCTCGCATTGCTAAATCCAATTTCTTGGCGGTTGAACGAAGAAACATTACCCCCATTTTTTCTTCTGCATTAGCAACTTTTTCGGCTGTTTTTATGTCAATTGCGTCCCGCACATAGGATTCGCGGATGTTGGAGTTCTCCACCAACCGATTTATGTTTTCGACGTTTCCAACCACTTGCGACTCCTCCAGAAGCTTAAGTTGTTCGTCGTTGACTACCAATTCATCGGTATAAACGATGTTGTGCTTTTCCAGAATTCGTTCCAAAGTCCGGTTCTCTATTGCCTGTGGATCGATTGAAACGTCCAGCACTAATGTGAGGAACAATTTTTGCTTCGAAGGGGAGGGCGACTTCGGCCCTGCCGCCGAATCCAACGGAATTCGGTCTCCCTTAATGCTGTCGGCAACCAATTGATCGACGCCTTCTTTTACGATTTGCGCATCCGCCTCAGGAAGCGGAGTTGAAACTATCGATTCAACCGCCTTGTTTTCTTGCACAAGAGCTTTGTTATCAGCCTCAACCAACAAATCCCGTTCTCCTCTTTCATCGAGTAGTTCCTTGCCTCCTTGATGTGGCGCAACTTTTTCGACTTCGGCAATGTTTTGTTGATCCGGAACATTGTCAGGAATTGCGACGATACCTTGACGATCCGATTTAGGAATGGAAAAAAAGACCACCAAAAGGGTGGCAGCCAAGGACAATGCACCAGCGTAAACCCAGCGACGCAAGGGAATTGCGATTTGAGATTTCGGCGCCAAGTGTTTCTGAAGACGTTCGGTGGATGTCAGCCAAGAAGGGGCTTTTTCTCCCATTCCGGAGGCTCGTTCTTGGGCAGCGAGTGTGACAAAACTCGCGAAATCCGGCCTAAGCGAAATTCGAGCCCGCCCCCCCAGTAGCGATCGCTTCAGGTTTGTAAGTTCGACCAAATGTCCCCTGAGGGTCGGATTTTCCGCCATCTCTCTTTCTAGTTCGACGGACTCCGCCTCAGTGAGCATGCCGTCCAGCTTGCCGCTCAGCAGTTCGTCGAAGTTTTTGATCGGGGAGTCCATGGTTTCTAGCCTATACGCGAGTGGAATTCTCTCAATCGGATGTTCCAATTTGGGAAAAGTTCCTTGAATGACGGCTGATATTTGAGTACGAATCGCATTTTCGAGAAACCAAGGTTACCCGCAGTGCGAAAATTGTAGCCAATTATTTTGCGGCTAGCCACGTTGAGATTTCGACGGCATTCCGCGAAGACTTTGTGGCAATGGCCGCAGCTACCACCTAGCTTCCATTTGATCAACTATGTGGTTAGCAAGCCGTTCGATCACTTTTTGGTTTGCCGTCGAGATGGACTGGCCTGCTTCTGGAACAAAATCGACATTTTCCGCGAAGTAGAATGTCGATTCGCCTGGCGGCAAAAACCTTGTTTCAATCAGCGGCGTTCCGCGTCGATCGACCCACTGGACTTCGACAGTGACCACAGATTTCAGCAATCGAGGCTCGCTGAGATTGGTTTGACTGACCACTCGCTTGGCGTCCGACGTAAGTCTACAGGTCATAACCGAGTCAGCAGTTTCGATATTGACGAGTTTGAATGGTGTTCTTTTCTCAATCTCTTTTTGGAGCGATTCGGTTAGCATGACGCCTAACTCCGGCCGAAACGAGTCGCTCTTGATGACCGGGAGATGAATCGTTCGAACATCTTTTCGATACAGCGTACGGGTTCCAATTTGGTAGCCAGCACATCCGCCAGATATCGCGAAAGCCATCACGCAAATTAGCATGCGACCAATCATCGTTGGCTCGTTCCGCCAGTGCCGACCGAGGTAGGTCCGGCTTTTACTGCCGTTCGTTCGTAAACGCTCTGCGCCTCTTTGTCCTGGTCATCTGCGTTCGGTGTTGGCTTAAGCAACGGTGTAATTTTGTCGCGATTTGGAAACAGGTCGGCCAGCCAGCTTAGTTGTTGAACGGGTTCAGCTGGCATGCCACCTGTCTTTTCCATCATTGCCTTCGCCCTGTCGGCGAATGGTGTATCGCTATAGTCCGTCAAGATCTTAGTGCAATGGATTCTCGCAGCCCTAGCCTCAAGTTTGTTAAATCGGTAGGTTGCTTGAGCGTACTCGCGTTCGGCTCGGCGATAGCGAACTTCTTTCATCGCATCTTCGATTTGCTTTTTTTCT